>JBAUWM010000097.1:0-8326 GCA_049583775.1 Nocardioides sp. | reverse complement strand
GGCGCCGCCGTGGGCCTCCGGCAGGGCGAGGGTGAGCAAACCAGCGTCGCCCAGGTCGCGCCACAGGTCGCGGTCGAACCGGTCTCCGCCCGCCTCGACCTGCTTCTGGCGGTCGTTGGTGGCGCGGTCGCCGAGGATCTTGGCGGCCAGCTCGGCGGCCTCGTCCTGCTCAGGGGTGAAGATGAAGTCCATGGGGGATCACTTTCGGTTGCGGGGTCTCGACGAGCTCGACCTCCGGAGGAGTAGGTCAGCGCTTGGCTGCGGGCAGGCCGAGGCCGACGTACCCGATGATGTCGCGCTGGATCTCGTTGGTGCCGCCGCCGAAGGTCATCACCAGCGAGGAGCGGTAGTAGCGCTCGAGGCGGCCGGCGAGCACGGCGCCTTGCGACGATGCAGTCAGTCCGGCCAGCGGCCCGACGATCTCCATCAGGGTGCGGTAGACCTCGGTGTTCAGCTCGGAGCCGTAGATCTTGATGGCCGAGGCCTCGGCGGGAGACAGGTCGACACCAGCGTCTGCGTCGGCGGCGAGCTTCCAGTTGAGCAGCGACAGGGCCTCGACGCGAGCGTGCACACGACCGAGGGCCAGCTGCACCCACTCGGTGTCTATCACCCGCTGGCCATCGGGGTTCTTGGTCTGCTGGGCCCACTCGCGCACCAGCTTCAGCGAGTGCACCGTGGGGGCGGCCGAGGTGAGCGAGACGCGTTCGTGGTTGAGCTGGTTGGTCATCAACGACCAGCCGCCGTTCAGCTCGCCCACGAGGTTGTCGGCGGGCACGCGCACGTCCTCGTAGTAGGTCGCGCTCGTACCGACGCCGGCCACCGTGTGCACCGGAGTGAACGACACGCCCGGAGCCTGGGCCGGAACCAAGATCATCGACAGGCCCTTGTGGCGGGGCAGGTCGGCGTCGGTCCGACAGGCCAGCCAGAGCCAGTCGGCGTACTGGATGAGTGAGGTCCACATCTTCTGGCCGTTGATCACCCACTCGTCGCCCTCGCGCACGGCCTTGGTCTTCAGCGAGGCCAGGTCGGTGCCCGAGCCGGGCTCGGAATACCCGATCGAGAAGTGCAGGTCGCCGGCGAGGATCTTCGGAAGGAAGTACTCCTTCTGCTCCTCGGTGCCGTAGCGCATGATCGTCGGGCCCACGGTGTTCAGCGTCAGGTACGGGATCGGGACGCCGGCCACGGCAGCGGCGTCGGTGAAGATGAGCTGCTCGATCATCGAGCGGTTCTGGCCGCCGTACTCGGTGGGCCAGCCAATGCCGAGCCACCCGTCGGAGCCGATCTGACGGATCACTTCCTTGTACACGCCTGCCTCACCGAACTCACCGGTCGCGGACGAGAGGCCGGCCCGGCGCTCGGGGGTGACCAGCTGGTCGAAGTACTCCTTGAGCTCGGCGCGCAGGGCGAGGTGCTCGGGGTCCAGGGCGATACGCATGACGCCAATCTAGAACGTGTTCTCGTTTTGGGCTAGCCTGGCGGTACCGTTTCCGCATCGGGGCTGCATCGGCTGACCCCATCGCCACGGCGAGAGAGAGGCACCTCATGAGTGAAGTCCGGCACCTCGACCAGGGCAGCGCCCCCGAGCGGTTCGCCCGCGGCTGGCACTGCCTCGGCCTGGCCTCGACGTTCGATGACGGTGTTCCCCACGGCATCAACGCCTTCGGCACCAAGGTGGTCGTCTGGAAAGACACGCAGGGCCAGCTGAACGTGCTCGACGGCTACTGCCGGCACATGGGTGGCGACCTCACCCAAGGCACGGTCAAGGGAGACGAGATCGCTTGTCCGTTCCATGACTGGCGCTGGGGTGGCGACGGCAAGTGCAAGGCCATCCCTTACGCCCGCCGAGTTCCCCTGCGGGCGCGTACTCAGCGCTACGAGACGGCGATCGTCAACGACCAGCTGCTCATCTGGCACGACGTCGAGGGCTCCAAGGCCGACTACGACATCCTTCCCCCGCAGCTGCCCGGCCTCGCCGAAGGCCAGTTCACTGACTGGACCTGGGTCGCGGAGGAGATCGACGGATCTCACTGCCGCGAGCTCATCGACAACGTGGTCGACATGGCGCACTTCTACTACGTGCACTTCGCGTTCCCGACCAGCTTCCGCAACGTCTTCGAGGGCACCGTCGCCACGCAGTACATGGAGTCGAAGGGTCGTCCCGACAAGACCGACGGCTACGGCGACGCCGAGCTCTTCCTGAAGTCCGAGGCCACCTACTACGGCCCCTCCTACATGATCAATTGGCTCGACACCGACTACAAGGGCTTCAAGACCGAGGTGATCTTGGTCAACTGCCACGTGCCGACCGGGCCCGACTCGTTCCGCCTCCAGTACGGCATCACCGTGCGCAAGCCCGAGGGCATGGACGACAAGACCTCGAACTTCATGGCGGCCAAGTACGCCGAGATGTTCGGCAGCGGCTTCCTCCAGGACGTGCACATCTGGAAGAACAAGGTGCCGGTGCAGAACCCACTGCTGTGCGAGGAGGACGGGCCGGTCTACCAGCTGCGTCGCTGGTACGAGCAGTTCTACGTCGACCAGGCCGAGATCGTGCCCGAGATGACCGACCGCTTCGAGTTCGAGGTCGACACCACGAAGGCCAATGAGTACTGGCAGGACGAGGTGGCCGAGAACCTGCGTCTCAAGGCCGAGGCCGACGAGGCCGCCGGAGTCACGGCAGGTCACTGACCATGGCGTCGTTCGTGCCCTCCAGCGAGGACACGCTGGAGGACCAGCGCCTCTACACCCAGGCCCGCCTGGTGGAGGTGGCCTGCCTGGACTGCCTGACGACGGTGGGCGTGAAGAAGAACAGCGACCACCACACCTCCATCCAGTGGACCGACAGCGCGGTGCATCACTGCCCGGAGTTCAACCGTCTCGCCAGTCAGCCGAACGGACGCTCGGTGCGTGAGGGCTGTCCACGACTCAACGCCAGCATCGAGGCGGCCGCTCGGGACGGCATCATTCCGATCGGCGCCGAAGACGGGTACTGACCCGTTTCACCCCCGCACAGCTACGAAAGAGAACCGTGGATCCACAGTCCTACGAGCTCGAGATCGTCGACGTGGTCGCCGAGACCACCGATGCCCACTCGATCACCTTCGCCGTTCCCACCGGCGCCGCTGAGGCCTTCGCCTATCGGGCCGGCCAGTTCCTGACGGTCGCTGTGCCCAGCGATCAAACGGGCGTTGCGGCGCGCTGCTACTCGCTGTGCAGCAGCCCGGTCGACGACGACGGAACGCTCACCATCACCGTGAAGCGCACCGCCGACGGCTACGCGTCGAACTGGATCTGCGACAACCTCGGCAAGGGCGACACCCTGCGCGTGCTGCCGCCCAGCGGCATCTTCAGCCCCAAGTCGTACGACGCCGATCTGCTGCTCTTCGCAGGTGGCAGCGGCATCACGCCGATCATGTCGATCACGCGCACCGCGCTAGCGACTGGCACCGGCAAGATCGTCGTGTTCTACGCCAACCGCGACCAGGACTCCGTGATCTTCGCGGCCCAGCTGCGTGAGCTCGCGGCCCAGTACCCCGAGCGGCTTCAGGTCGTGCACTGGCTCGAGAGCGTGCAGGGACTGCCCACCGGCGACCAGGTGAAGGCCTTCGCGGCTGCCTATCCGGACGCCGACGCGTTCTGCTGCGGTCCGGCGCCGTTCATGAAGATGGCGATGACGGCATTGAAGGAGCTCGAGGTGCCCCGCGAACGGCGCCACCAGGAGAAGTTCGTCTCCCTGGGAGGCAACCCGTTCGGCGACCTCGACGAGATCAAGCAGGCCGAAGCGGAGATCGCGGACGCCGAGAGCGACGAGATTGCCGCGGCTCCTGTCGCGGTGGCCGCAGCCGGCTCGGTTCGCCTCGAGGTCGAGCTCGACGGTGAGACGCACGCCTTCGACGACTGGGGCGGCGGCTCGACGATGCTGGAGCACCTCGAGGCCAAGGGGGTGAAGGCCCCGTACTCGTGCCGCGAAGGCGAATGCTCAGCCTGCGCAGTGCGGCTGCTCGAAGGCGACGTCGACATGAAGTTCAACGACGTGCTTGATGACGAAGACCTCGCCGAGGGCATCCGCTTGGCGTGCCAGTCGACCCCGACCACCGACGTCGTGCGGGCGACCTACTCGTAACGGGCTGCCAGATCGGCCGTGACCTCTCTGTGGCTTGCGCGTTGATGGAGGCATGAACCCACTCGTCGTCAGCGCGGTCCTCCTGGGCTCCTGTGCCGGATTCGCCATGCTCATTGCAGCCGTGCGTACCGTCGCCGACGCGCGGGTCGTCCCCACCGGTTTCGACATCCCCGCCTTGGCCCCCGTTGACCGACGCGCCACGGTGTCAGCCGACCCAACGCTCGCCACCTACGGCGACGTGCGGCGCTCGCTGGTCGCCGGTGGGGTGGAGCGCGAGCGGGCCTTCGAAGTGGTCACCCGTGCCGTCGAGCGACACATCACGGCGGTCACCTTGTGGCTCTGGACCACCGAGCACGGTGCGGAGTCGACGGCCCTCGTGGTCGCGGCTGACCTGTCCGGCGAAAACTTGCTGATGCACCTCCTCGCGGGCACGACACCGGCGACCGACGAGGTCGAGCTGTTCGCCTTCCTCAGCGGTTGGCCCACCACCCCGGCGGCTGCCCCCGAGTCGGCGTGAGCTTGCGCCGACTCGAGGGCCGTTTCACCAGCCGCGGGCCCGCCACTCGCTGACGCTCGGCCTCTCCGCGCCGATCGTGGAGTCGCCGCCGTGACCTGGGTAGAACCAGGTGTCGTCCGGCAGTCGCCCGAAGAGCTTCGTCTCGACGTCGTCGATGAGCTGCACGAAGGCGGCGTCGTCACCGAACGTGCCGCCGACGCCGCCCGGGAAGAGCGAGTCGCCGGTGAACAGGTGGTGATGACCACCTGAGGCGCTGTCGTCGTAGAGGAGTGAGATCGAGCCGGGAGTGTGCCCCACGATCGTGATCACCTCGAGGTGGCAGTCGCCGACCGCGACGGTGTCTCCGTCGGTGAGCAACCGCGTGACGGGCACTCCGGTCTGCGTCGTGATCGCGTCGGCATCCGGAAGCCCCGCGACAACCTCGGCGCCGGTGGCTTCGACGACCGCGGCGAGCGCCCGGTGGTGGTCCCAGTGCTGGTGGGTGGTGATGACCGTGGCCAGGCCAGTGTCGCCGATCATCGGCAGGAGTACATCGGGCTCGGCCGCCGCGTCGATCAGCACCTGGGCGCCGGTGATGCGGCAGCGCAGCAGGTAGCAGTTGTTGCTCATCTTCTCGTCGACCGCCACCTTCGAGATGGTCAGGTGGGCGAGTTCGCGCACGTCGGCCGGTCCGCCCACGCTCACGTCTCCGGTGTACGTCGATTCCTGGTTCATCGCGCAGGTCACCATCCTTCGATCTGGGGCAGCTGGCCGTCGTCGACGGTCAGGCCGTCGCCGGAGCCGCGGCCCGTGAGCCACCACCCGAGAGCGGCGGCGGGCCCAGACACCGTGGGCCCGGGAACATCCTCGCCGCCACACTGCCACGTGCGGTCGAGGTTGCTCGCGTGCACCAGGAACGGCGTCGTCTGCGGGCGGCCAGCCATCCGGGTGATCAGCCGGCCGCAGAAGTCATCAGGCCAGTCTGCCGGGGTGAACGAGGAGGCTAGGTCGACGTGGTGGATCTCCACCTCGCCCTCACGCATGGCCGCCACCTCACCGGCCTCGAACCACCGGTCGCTGCCGGGCGTGCGGGCGATGACGACGTCCAGTGCCTCGTCGGGAAGGGCGTCGATCGCGGCAGCGAGCTCGGTGGTGCTAGCGAAGAGTCGGTCGCGCACGTGGGACGGCGGACGACCCGCCAGGACCACGATGTCGGCATCCCGAGCCTCGTCGGACTCGTACATCGGCACCTCATGGCCAGCTGCCGCGCCGCGGAGGCACCCCGCGAGCGCCTCGGCGTTGAGCGCCAGATGCGCCACCACGTGAGAGCGAGTCCACCCAGGCAACAGCGAGGGCGCGCCGTAGTCGGCGTCGGGGAGCAGGTCGACCGTGCGCAGCAGGCGCTGGGAGGCGGACCGGAGGGCAGCAGGGTGGCTCACGTCCGACATCGTGGCGCACTCAGGGCCCCGCGTCACGGATGCTTCACCGGCGCGAAATGGCGTTGTCGGAGGGCGCGCCTAGGCTGGGGGAGTGGCTGACCAGCTGATCATTCGGGGTGCGCGCGAGCACAACCTCAAAGACGTCTCCCTCGACCTGCCCCGTGACTCGCTCATCGTCTTCACCGGCCTCTCGGGCTCGGGCAAGTCGTCGCTGGCCTTCGACACGATCTTCGCCGAGGGGCAGCGCCGCTACGTCGAGTCGCTGTCGGCCTACGCCCGCCAGTTCCTGGGGCAGATGGACAAGCCCGACGTCGACTTCATCGAGGGCCTCTCGCCGGCGGTCTCCATCGACCAGAAGTCGACGTCGAAGAACCCGCGCTCCACGGTCGGCACGATCACCGAGGTCTACGACTACCTGCGGCTGCTGTTCGCCCGCGCGGGTCGCCCGCACTGCCCCACCTGCGGGTCGCCCATCGAGCGGCAGACACCGCAGCAGATCGTCGATCGCGTGATGACCCTCGAGGAGGGCAGCAAGTTCCAGGTGCTGGCGCCCGTCATCCGGGGTCGCAAGGGGGAGTACGTCGAGCTGTTCAAGCAGCTGCAGACCCAAGGGTTCTCGCGGGCCCGGGTGAACGGCGAGATCTACACGCTCGACGAGCCCCCCAAGCTCGACAAGCAGAAGAAGCACACCATCGAGGTCGTGATCGACCGGCTCGCAGTCAAGGCGACGTCGAAGCGTCGGCTCACTGACTCAGTCGAGACGGCGCTCAACCTGGCCGGCGGGCTCGTGGTCTTCGACTTCGTCGACCTCCCCGTCAAAGATCCCGGGCGCGAGCTCAAGTTCAGCGAGAAGATGGCCTGCCCCAACGACCACGCGATCGACACCGACGAGCTCGAGCCGCGATCGTTCTCGTTCAACTCACCGTTCGGCGCGTGCCCCGTCTGCAGCGGATTGGGCACCCGGATGGAGGTCGACGCCGAGCTCGTGGTCCCCGACGCCACCGCCACGTTGTCCGAGGGGGCCATCCAGCCCTGGAGCCAGGCGCACGTCGCCGACTACTTCCTCAAGCTGATGGGAGCCCTCGGCGACGAGCTCGGCTTCGACATAGACACCGCCTGGGAAGACATCTCAGCCGCAGGGCAGAAGTCGATCCTCGAAGGGCATCCGAGCAAGGTCCACGTCGTCACCCGCAACCGCTACGGACGCGAGCGCGCCTACTACGCCCAGTTCGAGGGGGTCCGCACCTACATCGAGCGGCGCCACCGCGAGGCGGAGTCCGACACCAGCCGCGAGCGCTTCGAGGGCTTCATGCGCGAGGTGCCGTGCCCCTCCTGCGGCGGCAGCCGCCTCAAGCCCGTCTCGATGGCCGTGCTGCTCGGCGGAAAGAACATCTCGGAGATCTGTCGCCTGTCGATCGACGAGACGGCCGCCTTCCTCGCTGACCTCGACCTGACCTCCCGCGAACGCCAGATCGGTGAGCGGGTCTTGAAGGAGATCCAGGAGCGACTGCGCTTCCTGCTCGACGTCGGGCTCGACTACCTCTCCCTCGACCGACCCAGCGGCTCTCTCTCCGGCGGGGAGGCGCAGCGCATCCGGCTGGCCACGCAGATCGGCGCCGGCCTGGTCGGCGTCCTGTACGTGCTCGATGAACCGTCGATCGGCCTGCACCAGCGTGACAACCAGCGACTCATCGAGACGCTGCTGCGACTCAAGGAGCTCGGCAACACCCTGATCGTGGTCGAGCACGACGAAGACACGATCAAGACCGCCGACTGGGTCGTCGACATCGGCCCCGGTGCCGGCGAGCACGGTGGGCAGGTCGTCCACAGCGGCACGGTCGCCGATCTCTACTCCCACCCTGACTCGATCACCGGCCAGTACCTCTCCGGCCGTCGCGAGATCCCGGTGCCGGAGGTACGGCGTCCACGCACGGTCGACCGCGAGCTGCGGGTGCACGGTGCGCGCGAGCACAACCTGCAGGACATCGACGTCTCGTTCCCGCTGGGCCTGTTCGTGGCCGTCACCGGCGTCTCGGGGTCGGGCAAGTCGACGCTCGTCGAGGACATCCTGCACCAGGCGCTGGCGCGGCACTTCTATCGCGCGCGCACGATCCCGGGCCTGCACGACCGGATCGTGGGGCTGGAGCACATCGACAAGGTCATCGACATCGACCAGAGCCCCATCGGCCGCACGCCGCGCTCGAACCCTGCGACGTACACGGGCCTGTTCACGCCGATCCGCGAGCTGTTCGCCGAGCTGCCCGAAGC
>JBAUWM010000096.1:0-8287 GCA_049583775.1 Nocardioides sp. | reverse complement strand
GAGCTGGAGCCGGCGAGCGGCGCACCGCTGGCCTGGCTGCGGTCGCCGGCGGTGACTACCTCCACCAGCTCGGTCTCTCGCCCCAGAAGGTTGCTGATCAGCCCAGCCACGTGTGAGGCCTGCGTGGTGGCCAGCACGCTGGCCCGGGTGCCGACCTTGATCGGCTGGGTGGTGCCGGGGCTCATGGCTCAACCCCTGTGACGCCGGATTGGGGCACGTCGGGGCGAGTCATCGCGCTGACTGCCTCGGGGTCGAGGGCGAACAGCTCGGCGAGCGCCCGCTCGTAGGACACCGCGCCTTGCTCGTTGGCCAGCTCCTTGACCCGAACCGTCGGCTCGTGGAGCAGCTTGTCGGCCACTCGTCGCACCGTGTGCCGGATCTCCTCGCGGTCGGCCGAGGCCAGGTGCGGCAGTCGGGAGTCGAGGCGGGTCATCTCGGCGTCGACCACCGACGTCGCCATCGAGCGCAGCGCCACCACGGTGGGGGCCACGCTGGCCTGGCGCCGAGCGGCCAGGAACGCGGTGACCTCCTCGCCGACGATCCGCCGCACCTGGGTGACCTCGCGGCCGGCATCGCTGTCGTGCAGGAGCGCGGCCAGCTCGGCCAGGCCGATGAGCGTGACCCCGGGCAGGTCGGCGACGGTCGGCTCGACGTCGTGCGGGAGCGCCACGTCGATCACCGACATCGGGCGCTGCTGGTTGACCCTGGCGCGCTCGATCATGTCGCGGGTGATCAGCACGCCCGTGGCTCCGGTGCAGGTGATGACGATGTCGGCCTCAGCCAGTTCGGCGTCGAGCTGGGCCAGCGGCACCGGGTGCGCGCCGTACTCGGCCGCCAGTCGGGAGGCCCGGGCCGGAGTGCGGTTGAGCACGCTGACGTGTCGGGCACCGAGGCGGCTCACCGTCGCTACCGCGAGGCCGGCCATCGCACCGGCACCGACCACCATGACGCGGGTGTCCTGTACCGAGCCGAGCACCTCGGTCGACCGATCGAGGGCAGCCGAAACGAGTGTCGGGGCGACCTGGTCGATGCCGGTCTCGGCGCGCGAGCGCTTGCCGACGCGCAGGGCCTGCTGGAAGAGCACGTTGAGTGCGGGGCCGACCGTGCCGAGCTCTTGCCCAAGCCGCAGCGCCTCGCGGGTCTGGCCGAGGATCTGTCCTTCGCCCACGGCCATCGAGTCGAGCCCTGCCGCTACCTGGAAGAGGTGGGCGACCGCGCCGTCGTCGTAGTGCACGTAGAGGTGCGGAAGCATCGCCTCGGCGGTCTCGCCGGCACGCTCGACCAGCAGCTTCGAGAGCGACTCGACGCTGCCGTGGAAGCGGTCGACCTCGGTGTAGATCTCGACCCGGTTGCAGGTGGAGATCACGGTGGCTTCGGTGACGTGCTGGCAGGACGACGCGTCGTGCACGAGCTTGTGCACTCCGTCGCTGCCCAGGGCCACCTGCTCCAGCAGCGAGACCGGCGCAGAGTTGTGGGAGATGCCGACTACCAAGACGCTCACAGGGCATTCGCCTTCCGCTGCTGGTGGTAGGCCAGGATCTGCAGCTCGATCGACAGGTCGACCTTGCGGACGTCGACCCCGTCGGGCACCGAGATCACCGCTGGCGCGAAGTTGAGGATGCTGGTCACGCCAGCCGCGACGAGCCGGTCGGCGACGTCCTGGGCAGCGATCGCTGGTGTGGCGACGACGCCGATCGCGACACCGTGGGTGGTCACGATCTCCTCGAGGTCATCGAACGGCCGTACGTCGACGCCCGCCACCATCTCGCCGTGGCGGGTGGGGTCGGCGTCCAGCAGAGCGACCACCCGGAAGCCGCGGCTCCGGAAGCCGGAGTAGTTGGCCAGTGCGTGCCCGAGGTTGCCGATCCCGACGATCACAACCGGCCAGTCTTGGGTGACGCCGATCTCGCGGGCGATCTGGTAGCGCAGGTAGTCGACGTCGTAGCCGACGCCGCGGGTGCCGTAGGACCCGAGATAGGAGAGGTCCTTGCGCAATTTGGCGCTGTTGACCCCCGCAGCTCCGGCGAGGTCCTCGCTCGAACAGGTGCGGATACCGTCATCAGCGAGCGTGTTCAGCGCTCGCAGATAGACGGGCAGGCGGGCGACAGTGGCCTCCGGGATGTCCCGGGCCGTCTCGCTCGTACTCCGTGCGGTCACTGCTCTTCTCTCCAGCCACGGCGCCACCATGAGTCGTCTGGGAGTCGCTCACAGCGTCGCGGCCCGATCACTGTAGGAGTTTGTGAACGAGGGAACAAAACGAGCGGAAGCGCTCGCTACCACACCGACGCTGCGCTCACCGGGCAGGGGTGGGATGGATCACGTTGTGCGTCGGTCGTCACCTCAGGAGAGCGCAGCCCGCAGCCGGGACTCATCAACCCGCCAGAAGTCGTGTTGCCGGCCGTCGACGAACGTCACCGGCACTTCGTCGGTGAACCGGCGTTGCAGCTCAGGGTCGTCGTCGATCCACACCACCGAGTACTCCTCCCCGAGCTCGGCGCACACAGCGGCGACCGTGGCCTCGGCCACCTCGCACAGATGGCAGCCTGGTCGGGAGTAGAGCGTGACCCGCGGCGCGGTCATCGGGACAGGCTCATCTACTCGAGAAGGCCCAACATGCGACGTCGTTCCAGGCCGCGTAGACGCCCCTTCTGCACCTTGCCGGTCACCGTGTGCGGCAGCTCGTCGACCACTTCGATCCGGCTGGGCACCTTGAACCTGGCCAACCGCTCCTCGCAGCGCGCACGCACGGCGCTCTCGATCGCGACGGGGTCGCCACCCGGTGCCACCACGTAGGCGACCACGGCCTCGCCCGTACCGGCGTCCTCGACGCCGATCACGGCGGCCGCCTGCACGCCGTCGACATCGAGCACGACCTTCTCGACCTCGACGGGGTAGACGTTGAAGCCGGAGACGATCACCAGCTCTTTGAGTCGGTCGACCAGGAAGACATCGCCGGCTGCGTCGAGGAAGCCGACGTCGCCGGTCGACCACCAGCCCTCGGCGTCCGGCCCGTCAGCCCCGTCGGGCCAGTAGCCGCTGAAGAGGTTGGCGCCCTTGATCTGGATCTCTCCTGGGTCGTCGCCGGGCACGACGACACCCGCCTCGTCGACCAGCCGCAGCTCAATACCGTCGAGAGCCGCGCCCACCGAACCAGACCGCGCATCGTGGCTGCGCAGGGTGGTCGTCACGACCGGAGCCGCCTCGGTGAGGCCATAGCCCTGGTGGATCGGGACCCCCGACAAGCCGGTGAACTCATCGATGAGAGCACCCGACAGCGGCGCCGAGCCCGAGAGCATCAGCCGCACTGGGCCCAGGCGTTCAGCGAGGTCGAGGGTGCGCCAGTGCGCGAAGACGGGTGGAGCAACCGGAACGACGCTGCAGGCCTCGTCGTCGATCAGGTCGAGGGTGCCCTCTGGGTCGAAGTGGTCGGTGAGCACCAACTTCGCCCGGTGTCGCAGCACGCCGCCGAGCACCGCGTTGAGGCCGTAGACGTGAAAGAGAGGAAGCACGCCGAGCACGACGTCGTCGCCGTGAATCATGGGCGGGTCGACCGCGGCGACCTGCTCGATGTTGGCGGCCAGCGCACGGTGGGTCAGCATCGCCGCGCGCGGCAGGCCGGAGGTGCCGCTCGTGTACAGGAGTGCGGCCAGCCGTTCGGGGTCGTGCAGCGGCGGGGTCGGCCGGGCGGTGTCGGACCGCAAGTGGTCGTACGAGCGCTCCCCCGGCAGCAGGGTCGAGCCGATCACGACCACCCGGGGCGCGGCTGCGATGGGCGAGGCGTCGGCAGCGAGCAGCACCACGGCCTCGCGCACGGTGGTGACGGTGTCGCCGTCGGCGACGACCATCCGCGATCCGCTGTCGGCGATCAGCCGGGCCAGCTCGTGAGCAGTGGCGCGCGGATTCACGGGCACGGCGACCGCGTGTGCCCGCAACACGCCGAGGTAACAGGTGACGAACTCGATCCGGTTGCTGCTCGCGATCATCACGCGGTTGCCGGCCACGATGCCGGCCGCGCCCAGTCCGGTAGCCACCCGACCGACCTCGTCGTCGAGCTGTGCCCAGGTGACGCTGCGCCCCCCGGACTCGACGATGGCGAGCTTGTCGGGATTCTCCTCGGCGGCCACAGACACGAGCGCAGCCACCCCGACGACCGGGGTCTCGGGCGCTGCTTCCGTGGGCGGCATGGGCGGAGTCTACGAGCCGTCCGTCTCGGCGGTGGGTCGACTGGGAAAGCCACTAGGGTTCGAGCATGAGTCCCGCGGACCGAGCGCGCCGCCAGGTGAACCTGCAGCAGCGCTCCACGATGGCGGGTGAGGCCGCGGCCGCGGCAGCCGAGGTAGAGGTCGCTCTCGACCACCCCACCGATCCGACGTCGGCCGCGTTCTTCGACGTCGACAACACGGTGATGCAAGGCGCCAGCATCTTTCACCTGGCCCGAGGCCTGCACCGACGCAAGTTCTTCACGACCCGCGACATCGTGGGCGCTGCCTGGAAGCAGGCCTACTTCCGTGTCGTCGGGGTCGAAGATCCCGAGCACGTCGCCGAGGCTCGCAACTCGGCCCTGAGCTTCATTGCCGGTCACACGGTCGCTGAGCTTGAGGAGCTGGGCGAGGAGATCTTCGACGAGGCAATGGCCCACCGCATCTGGCCGGGCACCCGAGCACTGGCCCAGCTGCATCTCGACCAGGGCCAGCGGGTCTGGCTGGTCACCGCCGCCCCCATCGAGATCGCCCGGATCATCGCCCGACGACTCGGGCTCACCGGCGCGATGGGCACCGTTTCCGAACACGTCGACGGCGTCTACACCGGTCAGCTCGTGGGCGAGATGCTGCATGGCCCGGCCAAGGCCGTCGCGGTCACCGCGCTGGCCGCCCGCGAAGGGCTCGACCTCAGTGCGTGCTCGGCCTACTCCGACTCCTACAACGACCTGCCGATGTTGAGCCTGGTCGGCGACCCGGTGGCGATCAATCCGGACACGAAATTGCGCGCCCATGCTCGGGCTCAGCACTGGCAGATCCGCGACTACCGCACCGGCCGCAAGGCCGCGCGAGCAGGTCTGCTCGTCGGCGCGGCAGCAGGGGCCGTGAGCGGCACCGTCGCAGCCGGCATCGCCCTCCGCGGGCGTCGCGACAGCTGAAACTGCACCCCTGGGCACCTCATCCAACGTTTTTTGCGTTTCCTGTGCGTCTCGTCAGTTCTGACCTAGGATCGGGCGTGACTCGGGGAGAGTCAGTTGTGGGAGGGCGCAGATCATGTCTGCTGTGGAGGGGTCGGGTGGCGCGCGCGGGCTAGAGGCCCTGCGTGCTGTTGTCGCACGTCTCCTGCTCGAGCCCGTCGCAGCTGCAGCCGGGCCCACATCCGCGGGCACCACGTCGGGCTGGCTCCTCACCGAAGCCGTGACCGACCAACTGCCCCCGGGGCACGTCCCCGACGGTTTCGGCGATGCCGAGCTAGCCGCATCGTCCGAAGACTGCGAAGCCGACCGCACCCGAATCATCGCGCTGGTCGAGCTGGCCCGCGGCGGCGACACCGAAGCGTTCGGACTGCTGTACGACCACTACCAGCCGGCGGTCTACCGCTTCCTCTTCTATCGGACGCGCTCGGCGAGCCTGGCCGAGGACCTCACCTCCGACACCTTCTTCCGAGCACTGCGGAGCATGAACAACTTCCGCTGGCAGGGCAAGGACTTCGGCGCTTGGTTGATGACCATCGCTCGCAACCTGGCCGTTGACCACTTCAAGGCCGGTCGCACCCGCCTCGAGCTCACCACCGATGACATGGGGGCTCACGACGACGCCACCGAAGGCCCCGAGTCGGTGGTGCTGACCAGTCTCACCAACGAGCTGCTGCTCGAGGCTCTGACGCAGCTGCCGGTCGAGCAACGCGACTGCCTGGTGATGCGGTTCCTGCAGGGCATGAGCATCGCCGAGACCGCCGCAGTACTCGGCCGTAGCGATGGCGCCGTCAAGCAGCTGCAGCTACGTGGGGTCCGCAACCTGGCCAAGTTGATGCCCGACGGGATGCGTGAGTCATGACACACACATCCGTGCCCCAGATGGCCGTAACCATTCCTGGCGTCGCGTCGTTGACGTTGATGTACGGCTCCCCCGAAGGCAACTCAGGACGGCAGGCATGAATCCCGTGTTCACGGCGCGCAAGCGCGCCGAGGAGTTCAACGCGATGATCGAGAACGCCTCGACCCTCGCAACTCCGGACGCGCGCCTCGACCTCGCCCAGCTCGCCGAACTGGCCAGCAGCCTGCGCACCGTCGAGGCTCCCGCCGCCCGCCCGGCTTTCGTCGCCGACCTGCGCGAGCGCCTCATGGTCGCGGCCGAGACAGCCCTGGCCCCGGCCGCTGCCGAGCAGTTGGTCGCCCCTCACACCCAGCCGGCGCGCCCCTCGGCCCGCGAGCGCCGCTTGGCCGCCACCGTGGGTGGTTTCGCGATCGTGAGCGCCACTGCCTCGATGGCCGTGGCCGCCCAGACCGCGCTGCCCGGCGAGACGCTCTACCCGCTCAAGCGAGTTATCGAGAACGTGCAGACCGAGGTGCAGCGCGACGCCGATGACAAGGGCAACACGTTGCTCGTCAGTGCCTCAGGCCGCTTGGCCGAGGTCGACGAGCTCAGCCGTTCCGGCGACGACGACGCCCGCGTGATCGCACAGACGCTCGAAGACTTCACGCAGCAGATCAGTGAGGCTTCCGACCTCTTGCTGACCGACTTCGCCAAGACCGGCAGCGCCGCCTCCATCGAGCAGCTGCGCATCTTCGCGGCTGAGTCGATGAAGCAGCTTCAGCAGCTCGAGCTGCTCGTGCCTGAGGCTGCCCGCGGCTCGCTCATCGCTGCAGCCGCGGTGCTCAACCAGATCGACCTCGAGGCGCTGAACGTCTGCCCGTCGTGCTCGGACGCCTCGACCTCGGCTACCCAGATCTTCACGGCCGCCTCGGTCGGTCCGCTGCTCAAGGCGCTGGTCAAGGCCACCGAGTCCGGCGAGTTCGAGCCTGCTGAGCCGTCGAAGCGCTCGCGCGAGCCGCGGGGCACGGTCGACGAGCGTCAGACCCCGGCCGAGAATGATGGCGCTGCCGCGCCCGACTCTGGCCCGTCCAACGATGTGGCCGGCCCCCCGACTGCCACTCCCGACAAGCCCGAGCGCGGCGACAAGAAGGACACCACGCTCGACGACGTCAGCGCCTCGGTCGATGTCGATGCCATTGGCGAACTCATCACCGGCGCCGGCGACGTGGTCGAGGAGGTCGTCAACGACCTGCTCGGCGGCCTCAACAAGGGCTAGTCGAAAGACCCCTAGCGGAAGACCGACTGACGCTGCATCAGCAGCGTGTACAGGGTCTGCTGGATGGTCTCGCGCACCTGGTCGGTGACGTCGAAGACCAGCATCGGGTCTTCTGCTGCACCCGGTTCGTAGGCATCGGTGCGGATCGGCTCGCCGAACTCGAGCAGCCACTTCGACGGCAGCGGCACCAGCCCGAGGGGCCCGAGCAGCGGGAACAGCGGCGTGATCGGGATGTACGGGATGCCGAGCAGCCGAGCCAGGGCTGGGATGTTGCCCACCAGCGGGTAGATCTCCTCGGCGCCGACCACAGAGAGCGGCACGATCGGGACGCCGGTACGAATAGCCGCCGACACGAAGCCGCCTCGGCCGAAACGCTGCAGCTTGTAGCGCTCGGAGTAGGGCTTGCCGATCCCCTTGAACCCTTCGGGCCACACGCCGACGAGCTCACCGCCGCGCAACATTCGCTCGGCATCTTCGTTGCAGGCCAGGGTGGCTCCGCCCTTGCGGGCCAGCGCGCTCACCAGCGGCATCCGGAAGACCAGGTCGGCCCCGAGTGCGCGCAGGTGGCGTCCGGTCTGGTCGTGCACCGACACCATGGTCATCAGACCGTCGACGGGGATCGTGCCTGAGTGGTTGGAGACAACCAGCGCCCCACCTTCGGTGGGAATGTTCTCGACGCCGCGGACCTCGATGCGGAACCACTTCTCCGCGATCGGGCGTAGCGCGGCCATGAAGAACCGTTGCGTGACCTCCGGGTCGAAGCCGTACTCGTCGACGACGTAGTCACCGGTGACGCGGCGGCGCATAAAGGCAAGGAGCTCCGCCAGACGCGGCTCCCACTGGTCGCCGAAGACCTCCATCGCGGCGTGCTGGAACGCGGCCAGCCAGTCGGACGTCGGGATCCCCCGCAAGGGGTGTCGTTCCTTGACCCGCGTTGCGCTGGGCAGGTGCGCGGACTTCGGAGCAGTGTCAAGGGGCGCCACCTCAGGTGGCATCG
>JBAUWM010000095.1:0-3209 GCA_049583775.1 Nocardioides sp. | reverse complement strand
GCACGACCTCGTGGTGACCCTGGTGGGTGCCTGGTCGCAGCTGAGCGACGAGCGTGTCGCGGTGCTCGACGACCCGACCTTGCCGGCCCGGATCGTGCACGCCTCGTTCGTCGGCGACCCGCGGGTGCGGTTCGTCGAGGAGCCACCCGCGGGCCGATCCGACGCCGCCTTCCGCCTCATGCTGCCCAGCGCTGGGTTCGCGCCCCGACGCCCGACCTTGGAGAAGATCCTGTTGCACCTCGAGCACACCCACGACGGCTTGCGCCTGCTGCACCTCAAGGACGGTTCGGTGGTGAGGGTCGAGCGCGCGGCTGCGTTCGCGCGAGCTCGCCGCCTCGTCACGTCGGGCGAAGAGCTGGACGCAGTGGTCGCCGAGATCGCCGGCGTCGGCACGGTGTCCGCGCCCGAAGCCGGGTTCGGGCCGAGCGACAAGGTGCGCCCGCGCGCCTACCCGCGCACCGGAGGCGTGCCGCTGAGCGCCGATGAAGCAGCAGCCCGCGTCGAGAAGCAGCTCGGATGAACACCCGCATCGTGGCGATCGTGATCGTGGTGGCCATGGTGGCCTCCACGCTCGGCGTGGCGATCAGCGTGATCTTCAACGGGGGTGAGGAGTCCGGCTTCAGCACTGATGGTCCGGTGCTGGCCAGCCAGCCCCTGCGGGGGATTCCGGATGCGGCCATCTCAGGCCAGCTACAGCTCAACGGTGACTGCCTACTTCTCGACAACCTGATCGTGGTCTGGCCGTTCGGCACCACCTGGGACGACCAAGCGGCCACGGTGGTGACTGACGACGGCTCGCGCTACCCGGTGGGCAGCCTGGTCGCTGGGGGCGGTGGTGTGGGTGGCTTCGATGACAGCACCGGCGACCCCGACGACTTCTTCGGCAACGGCGCCGAGCGGGCGTTGCTCGAGTGCGCCGAGAGCTCGGGCTCGACCTCGTTCGTGTTCGTGGCGCCCCAACCGATCGCGGCGCTACCGATACCTTGATGCCCGTGGACGACCTGCCGATCAAGCGACGCGTGGTGTTCGTGGTGGGCTCGGGCCGCAGCGGCACCAGCACCATGGCCGGCACCCTGCGCACGCTCGGCATGCACGTGCCGCAGCCTGAGGTGGACGCCGACGAGACCAACCCGAAGGGGTTCGGCGAACCGCAGTGGGTGGTCGACTTCCACGACGAGCTGCTGAAGCGCGTCAACGTGCAGGTCTCCGACTCGCGACCCTCGGCCTGGTACGAGTCGGGCAAGCTCGCCAACTTCGAGCCGTTGCGCGGACGACTGCATGACTGGCTCGACTCGCAGTTCGCCGAGGCGCCCGAGCTGGTGATCAAGGACCCGCGCCTGGCCTGGTTCATCGGCCTGTGGCGCTCGGCTGCGCTGCGCTGCGACGCGACGCCTGCTTACGTGACGATGCTTCGACCAGTCACCGAGGTGGTCGGCAGCAAGCAGCGCTACTACGCGGCCAAGTTCGGCGAGGTGCAGCGCACCGCCGCCTGGATCAACATGATGCTGCACACCGAGCGCGCCACCCGTGGTTCCGCGCGAGCGTTCGTCCGCTACGGCGACATGCTCGACGACTGGACCGTGCCGGTGTTCGGCATCGGCCAGGCCTTTGACCTGGCGGCCGTGCAGACCGCGCAGGCCAACGACATCCGTGCCGTGCACGGGTTCATCGACCCTGGCCTGCGCCGGGTTCAGCTCACGTGGGACGACATCGAGGTTCCGCCGCGGCTGCGCGAGATCGCCGAGGAGAGTTGGCAGCACCTCAACGCCCTGGCTGACCCCGACGGCGACCAGCCCGCCGTCCACGACACCCTCGACCAGCTGCGCGCGGCCTACGGCAGCCTTTACGACGAGGCCGAGGCGATCGCGCAGTCGACGGCCCTGGCGTCCTACCGCGATGGGCTAAGTCAGCTGCCCGAGCCGGCGAACGCGGTGGTCAAGCGCGGCGCCGACCGGGTGCCCCACACGATGCGCGCGATGGTGCCGCCGAGCGCCCGTCGCGGGCTGCGCAGAGCGATGGGTCGCGCGCGACCCGACGACCGCTGATGGCCACCCGCGGAGCCGACATCCCTTGTCTGGAAGGGGATCCGGCCTTCGACGTGCACTGGCCCTGGAACGGTGGGGGTCTGCGCCCGGGTCTCACCTGCGTGTTCCGCGTCAAGAACGAGGCGCGCAACCTGCCCTGGGTGCTGCCGCCGATGTTCGAGGCGGTGCAGCACGTGGTGCTGGTCGACAACGAGTCCGACGACGGCACTCCCGAGGTCGCGGCCCGAGTGGCCGCCGAGTGCGGAGCGTCCGACCGGTTCACCGGCACCACCTACCCCTGGCGGGTCTCCCGCGCCGGAGCCGAGCACCTGGCCACCCCCCCGCACTCGGTGCACTCGCTCACGCACTTCTACAACTGGTCGTTCTCGCACGTGCGCACGGCCTACTCGATGAAGTGGGACGGCGACATGGTGCTGACGCCCGAAGGCATCGGCGTGCTGCGCGACCTCGCCTGGCAGCTGGAAGACTCCGGCTCCGTCGTCGCCATCCCGCGCCATCCGCTGTCGATCGTGAACGAGTCGGAGGCCTGGATCGACCTGGGCTTCCGCTTCCTCGAGCCGTGGGTCTATCCGATGGGTCCGGACTTCACGTTCGTCAAGGCGTTCGAGTGGGAGGTGCGCGAGTTTCCGACCACGTCCGAGCGGATCGTCGCACCCGAAGGATTGTGCGTCGAGCTCAAGTGGGTCGACGCCGACGAGTTCGCGCACTGGACGTCGGTCGACGACTTCGCCAACTCCCGTGTGCCCCGCAAGCGCCGCGAGTGGGAGGTCTATCGGGCCCTGGCCGAGGGCAAGGGCAGCGAGGTCGAGGGCTTGCACCACGTCGTGGCGCCGCCCGGCGTGCACGTCGTCGACTACGTCGTGAACACCTGGCTGCCCAACGCCGAGCGACCCCTGGTGCGTCGTCCCGGACGCGTGGATGTCTGAGGCGCTGCCGGGTTTCGTCTCGGACTTCGTGGCGCGCGGCGACGCCGGCACACGGGTGGGCTTGGCCTTTGCCGACGTGGTCGACCTCCGCGCTGCTTCGCCGCGCGACGCCGGTCGCGCGAGCGCCGTCGGCGTGTTCGTCGCCGAGCACGACCGGGCGTTGACCCTGGTGCCGCGGCCCGACTGGCCGTCCCTGAAGGCGTTTCGCTCAGTGGCGAAGGCCGGCGGTCGGTGGACC
>JBAUWM010000094.1:0-8216 GCA_049583775.1 Nocardioides sp. | reverse complement strand
TCGTGGGGCTTCGCCTCGGGGGTTGGCCTCACGCCTGACGAGGCCGTGCGGGTAGCTGAGACCGCGATTGCCGTGGCGGCTGTGGCGGCGAGCATGACGAGCACACCGGTCGAGCTCGCCGAAGAGCCGATCTATGACGACGTCGTGTGGGTCAGCGACTACCAGATCAACCCGCTCGACGTTCCGACCGCCGACAAGGTCGAGCAGCTCGTCGACTGGAGCCGCCGGTTGCGCACCGGCGCTGCCGTCGACCACGCCCGGGCCTTTGTGCAGCAGGTCGACGAGCACAAGTACTACGCCGACCTGGCCGGCACCCGCACCACCCAGCGACGGATTCGGATGATGCCCGGCTTCGAGGCGATGGGCGCCGGTGCCGACACGTTCGACTCGATGGCCAGCATCGCGCCGCCGGTCGGGCGCGGCTGGGAGTACGTCACTGACGGCGGGTACGACTGGGACGCCGAGATCGACCAAGTGCCTGAGCTGCTCGCCGAGAAGCTCAAGGCACCCAGCGTCGAGTCGGGCACGCTCGACCTCGTCGTGCACCCGAGCAACCTGTGGCTCACCATCCACGAGTCGATCGGTCACGCCACCGAGCTCGACCGAGCCCTGGGTTACGAGGCCAACTACGCGGGCACCTCGTTCGCCACCCCCGACCAGCTCGGAACCCTGCAGTACGGGTCGCCGATCATGCACGTCACCGGCGACCGAACCGTGCCCCACGGTTTGGCCACCATCGGCTACGACGACGAGGGCGTGCAGACCCAGACGTGGGACATCGTCAAGGACGGCGTGCTAGTCGGCTACCAGCTCGACCGTCCGATGGGTGTGATGTTGCCCGAGCTCAACCAGCTCGACGGCAAGGGCCGCTCCAACGGCTGCGCGTACGCCGACTCCCCCGGTCACATCCCCATCCAACGGATGGCGAACGTCTCGCTGCAGCCCGACCCTGCGGCCGACGCCCCGAGCACCGACGACCTGATCGGTCGCGTCGAGCGTGGCCTGTACGTCGTGGGCGACAAGTCGTGGAGCATCGACATGCAGCGCTTCAACTTCCAGTTCACCGGGCAGCGCTTCTACAAGATCGCTGACGGCGAGCTCGCCGGCCAGGTGCGCGACGCCGCCTACCAAGCCACCACCACCGACTTCTGGGGTTCGATGGAGGCGGTCGGCGGCCCCCAGACGTGGGAGCTGGGCGGCGCCTTCAACTGTGGCAAGGCTCAACCCGGGCAGGTAGCCGCGGTGAGCCATGGCTGCCCCACGTCGCTGTTCCGCGGCGTTCGCATCCTCAACACCCGCGAGGAGGGTGGCCAGTGAATCGATCAGTGATGGCCACCCCCCAAGCTTTGGTCGAGCAGGCGCTGAGCACGTCGACGAGCGACGACTGCATCGTGATCGTGCAAGACCGCACCAGCGCCAACCTGCGCTGGGCCAACAACACACTCACCACCAACGGAGTGATGCACGGTGTCTCGGTCACCGTGATTGCCTTCGTCCATATCGCCGGCGTGGCCGGCACCGATGGCGGCGTCGCCTCTGGGTCGGTGAGCGGAACGGCGACTACCCAGGCCCAGGTCGATGACCTCGTCCGCGCCGCCGACGCCGCCGCACGTGCAGCCCGCCCCGCTGAGGACGTCAACCCACTTGTTGCGCCAGACGAGGGCGCCCCCGGCTCGACCACATGGGACGAGGCCCCGGAGCCCACCGACATCCACGTCTACGACGCGTTCGCGCCAGCACTCGGCGAGGCCTTCGGACGCGCGTCGGCGGGCGATCGCATCCTGTACGGCTTCGTCAACCATGAGATGACCACCACCTACCTGGGCTCCACCACCGGCCTGCGGCTACGGCACGCGCAACCCACAGGCCATTACGGCTGCACCGGCAAGGACGCAGCACTCACCACGAGTGCCTGGGTCGGCGGGGCCACCCGCGACTTCACCGACGTCGATGCGCTGGCCATGGAGCAGACCCTCGCCACCCGGCTGGGCTGGGGCGCTCGGCGTCACGACCTGCCGGCCGGACGCTACGACACGATCCTGCCGCCCTCGGCGGTGGCCGATCTGATGATCGATGCCTATTGGTACGCCGGCGCCCGCACCGCCTGGGAGGGACAATCCGTCTACAGCCGTCGCGGCGTCGGTACCAGGATCGGCGAGGACATCGCTGCTCCGAACGTGACGTTGTTCTCCGACCCCTCCTTCGTCGGACTGGCGTGCGCGCCGTTCACGGTAGCGGGCGCGTCCGGCAACGACGCGTCGGTGTTCGACAATGGCTTGCCGTTGGGCCGTACCGACTGGATCCGCGACGGCAAACTCACGGCGCTGCGCCAAACGCGGCACTCGGCCGCCATGACGGCACTCCCCGTCACGCCCGCAATTGACAACCTGGTACTCGCCGTCGACGGCGCAGCAGGCAGCGTTGAGGACTTGGTGGCGGGCACTGAGCGAGGCCTGTTGCTGACGTGCCTCTGGTACATCCGCGAGGTCGATCCTCAGTCGCTGCTCCTGACCGGCCTCACGCGCGACGGCGTCTACCTGATCGAGAACGGGGAGATCACTGGGTCGGTCAACAACTTCCGCTGGAACGAAAGTCCGGTCGACCTGCTGCGCCGGTTCTCAGCATCCTCCGCCACCGAGCTGAGCTTCAGCCGCGAGTGGGGCGACGACTACTTCTCCCGAACGGCTACGCCCGGGCTGCGGGTGCCTGACTTCAACATGTCGAGTGTCTCGCAGGCCATGTAGGGCGTTTCGGCTCGCTCACCCGGGTCGGCCCAGTAGAGTCCTGGGGGTTCGTCTAGACCGAGACTTCTCCTTGGGGGGATCTTCACCATGGCTCCGCGCGCCGTCCACCGGCGCTTCGTCCGACCGCTCATCTTCGCGACGGCCGCCTTGGTCGGCGTCACGATGCTCGCTCCCGCCTCCGCACAGGCGCGCACGCCTCTGCCGCGTGAAGACCGGTTCGACGTCTTTGCCGGTTCAGTGGTGTCGCTGGATGTGCTCGCGAACGACAGCGTGCTGGGCGGCGGCGACATGACCGTGTGCGAGGTGACCGTTGCCGATCGCGACTCGCAGGTGATCTTCGCCAGTCCCGACACCGACCGGGTCGTGGTGGACGTACGCCCCTTCACGCAGGGTCAGGTCAGCTTCATGTACCGGGCCTGCCAGGGCGAGGACCGTTCGGTGCAGACACGCGTCGTGCTGTCGATCACCCGCCTCAGCACGGTGAAGGTCACGAAGCGCCGGGGTTACAAGAGCCAGATCGTGGCTCGTAATCCCAACGACGAAGATGTGATGATCCGCTGGGGAAGCACCGCGACCGGACGTTCCGACGGGGTGCGCACGATCGCTGGCAACAGCCAGATCATCATCAAGACCAAGCGCACCTCAGTCTTCTGGACCGCCTACGTCACGTACAGCGGCACCTCCGCCACGGCAGGCAGCGGCGACATCGAGCAGATCCCGCAGCCCAAGAAGAAGCGCCGACGCTAGTCGGTCGCGGTGACCCCGCCCGGAATCGGTGCTCGGGGGTCGTAGGGCGTGCGGGTGTAGACGAACGTCGCGCACTCGAGGTGGTGCTGAAAGGCCTTCAGCGTCTCGCCTCGGTGATACCCGCTCACACCCACCACCGCGCCGTCGCGAATCTCGAATACGTCGCTCAAGGTGCCTGTCTGCACGCGCCACAGCTGGAGTGTTTCGTTGTGCCAGCGCAGGTCGAGTGCCGTGTTGCCCCAGAACCAGAAGCCGAGCAGCTCGGCGACCTGGTCGGGCACCCGCTGGGTCGGCACCCACTCGGACGCCGAGACTGGCGGATCACCCAGCAGGGCTTCGGGAACCGCCTCAGACGCCATACCGGTCGTCGCGTTCGCCAGCGCAACCGTGCCGTCGCCCGTGTGGGGATCGACGAACAGGCTGGCCAGGAAACCCGGCATCGAACCGCTGTGGCCAACGAGGTCGAGGTTGCCAACCTGCACATGCCGCAGACCCAACCCGTATCCGGGGTCGACGCCGCCGCGATGCATCTCGCTGGCCGTGGACGGCGCCAGTACGTCGGGGCGTCTGCCCGCCAGAACAGTTGCCCACGTCGCCAGATCGGCCACGGTGCTCCACGCCTGCCCGGCCGGAGCCATCGCCCCGGTGTCCGCGTGCGGCTCGCGCACCAGCAGTCCGGTGGCGTGCTCGACGCTGTAGCCCCAGGCGTGCGGGGCAACCGGCCCGTAGCTCGTCCGCGTCATCGACAAAGGCTCGAGCAGTCGGTCGGCCACGCCGTCCCACCAGGGCGCCCCGCGCAGTCGGGCCACCACCTCACCGAGCAGCGCGTAGCCCAGGTTCGAGTAGTGGAAGTACTCACCGGCTCCAGCCACAGCTCCGCCGCCATCGTTGCCGGCGATCAGGGTGGCGAGGTCTCCCCCGGTGGTGCGCTCCCACCAAGGCCCCACCGGCTCGCTCTGCATGCCCGAGGCGTGGCTGAGCAGCTCACCGATGGTGGCAGCGCCGTATCCCGACTCGGGCAGATACCTGCCCAGCGGGTCGTCGAGGTCGAGCTGACCCTCGTCGCGCAGCTGCATCACCAGCACTGCAACGAAGGTCTTCGTGATCGAGCCGATCCGGTAGGCCGTCTCGACCGTGCCGTTGACGGCAGCTGACTCAACTAGCTCGTGACCGCGAAGCACTCCTCCCACGATCGACGGCAACCGACCGTGCGCCTGCAGCGAGGCAAGGCGTGCCTGCAAGCTCACTCGGCGAACGCCTCCGGCGGCGGGCAGGCACAGACCAGGTTGCGGTCGCCGTAGGCCTGATCGATGCGGGCGACGGGGGGCCAGTACTTGTCGGGGTCGATCCCTGTCGGGAACACCGCGACCTCGCGAGAGTAGGTGCGGTCCCAGTCGCCCACGAGGGCCCGCGAGGTGTGCGGCGCACCCCGCAGCGGTGATTCCTCCGGTGACCACTCGCCTGCTCCGACCCGGTCGATCTCGGCCCTGATCGCGATCATGGCGTCGCAGAATCGATCGATCTCGCCGAGGTCCTCCGACTCGGTCGGCTCGACCATCAGGGTCCCGGCGACCGGAAACGACATGGTCGGCGCGTGGAAGCCGTAGTCGATGAGGCGCTTGGCGACGTCATCGACGGTCACTCCGGTGTCACGAGTGAGCCCCCGCACGTCGAGGATGCATTCGTGCGCCACCAGACCACCGTGACCGGTGTAAAGCACCGGAAAGTGCTCACCGAGGCGGGCGGCAACGTAGTTGGCCGCCAGCACCGCGCTGGCGGTGGCCCGGGTCAGCCCCTCGGGGCCCATCAGCCGGATGTAGGCCCACGAGATCGGCAGGATGCCGGCCGACCCGTACGGCGCGGCACTGATCGGGCCGATCCCGGCGCGCTTCTCCGGCTCGGGGTGCATTGCGTGGGAGGGCAAAAACGGAGCCAGGTGGGCGCGGACCGCCACCGGGCCGACGCCCGGACCACCGCCACCGTGCGGAATGCAGAAGGTCTTGTGCAGGTTCAGGTGCGACACGTCGCCACCGAACTCGCCGGGCTTCGCAAACCCGAGCAGTGCGTTGAGGTTGGCGCCGTCGACGTAGACCTGGCCGCCGTAGCGGTGAACAAGATCGCAGAGGTCGCCGATGGTGTCCTCATAGGCGCCGTGCGTCGAGGGATAGGTGACCATGATCGCCGCCAGGGTGTCGGCGTGCCTCTCGCACTGCTGGTGCAGATCGCTGAGATCGACCGTGCCGTCACCTCCCGACTTCACCACCACGACCTTCATGCCCGCCATGACGGCCGAGGCCGCGTTAGTACCGTGCGCTGAGCTCGGAATGAGGCAGACGTCGCGCTGGGTGTCGCCGTTGGCGTGATGGAAGCCGCGAATCGCGAGCAGACCGGCCAGTTCGCCCTGCGATCCGGCGTTGGGCTGAATCGAGACGCGGTCGTAGCCGGTGACCTCGGCCAGCCATCCCTCCAGCTCGTCGACGAGACGCCGATAGCCGAGGGCGTCCTCCGCGGGCGCGAACGGGTGCAGGTCGGCGAAGCCCGGCAGTGACACGGGCTCCATCTCCGTGGTCGCGTTGAGCTTCATGGTGCAGGAGCCGAGCGGGATCATGCCGCGGTCGAGGGCGTAGTCGCGGGCGCTGAGCCGGCGCAGGTAACGCAACATCTGCGTCTCGCTGTGATGGCTCGAGAACACCTCGTGGGTGAGGAAGTCGGTGGTGCGCCGAAGGCCGGCGGGCAGTGCGTCGAGCGGCTCGGCTTCGGTGGGGGTGATCCCGAACGCGACGTGCAGCGCACGCAGGGTGCTGGCTCCGCTCGCCTCGGAGAACGAGATACCGAGGGTGTCGGCGTCGACCCGTCGCAGTTGAAGCCCCTCGGCGCGAGCAGCCGCGAGCAGCTCGTCGGCTCGACCAGGCGTCACGACGGTGAACGTGTCGAAGAACGCAGAGGTGGGCACGTCGAATCCGGCCCGCGACAGCGAGGCCGCCGCCCGCGCGGCCAGGTCGTGGGTGCGCTGCGCGATCGCCCGCAGCCCTGTGGGGCCGTGGTAGACCGCGTACATCGAGGCCACCACTGCCAGCAGCACCTGGGCGGTGCAGATGTTGGACGTCGCCTTGTCGCGGCGGATGTGTTGCTCGCGGGTCTGCAGGGCCAGCCGGTAGGCGGGTCGGCCCTCTGCGTCGACCGAGACCCCGACGAGGCGTCCGGGCAGGTGACGCTCCAGTCCGGCAGCCACCGACATGTAGCCCGCGTGCGGACCTCCGTAGAAGAGGGGCACGCCGAAGCGCTGCGACGACCCGACCACCACATCGGCGCCAAAGGTTCCAGGCGCCTCGAGCATGGTCAGCGCGAGCAGGTCGGCGGCCACCACCGCCAGGGCGTTCCGCTCGTGTGCTGCAGCAATGAGGGGGGCTGGGTCGACGATCTGACCTGACGCCCCGGGGTACTGCACCAAGACACCGCTCAGCGGGCCGTCTGGCAACCCAGCCGACAGGTCAGCCACGACGACGTCGATGCCCATCGCCTCAGCGCGAGTGCGGACCACGTCGATGGTCTGCGGCAGCGCGTCGGCGTCGACCACGAAGGGGCCCTCGGCCTTCCGGTTGCCGCGACGCACCAAGGTCATCGCCTCGGCCGCTGCCGTGCCCTCGTCGAGCAGCGAGGAGTTCGCCGTCGGGAGCCCCGTCAAGTCGCCGATCACCGTCTGAAAGTTGATCAGCGCCTCGAGCCGGCCCTGGGAGATCTCCGGCTGGTACGGCGTGTACGCGGTGTACCAGGACGGGTCCTCCAGCACGTTGCGTCGGATCACCGGCGGCGTGATGGTGGCGTGATAGCCCAAGCCGATCATCGGCTCGGCGGGGTTGTTCGCCGCAGCGATAGCGCGCAGCTCACGGGCCGTCTGCTCCTCCGTCAGCGCCGGCGGCAGTGCGAGCGCGGCGGCGCTCCTGATGCCCCCGGGCACGGCCGCTGCCATCAGGTCATCGATGTTCGCGTAGCCCAGCCGGTCGAGCATGACCGCAACGTCAGCGGCACTCAGGCCGATGTGGCGGTCGACGAATGCGGCTTGGCCGACGGTGGTGCTGGCTTCGCCGGTGCTGGGGTGATCGGACATCGGGAGGGCTCCTCGGATCGCGTGATCGGACTCGCCTCCCCCTCTGTCACCCCGACGTTGGGGCTCCACAGTCGCCTCGTCCGCGCGGTCCGGGTGCCTGAGAGGTTCCGGGGAGGAATTGCCCCTTCGGCGCTCCGTACCCGAGCAAGCCCCAAGAGACCGGCCGGGCGAAGACTCTCCCGCGCGGGATAGTCAGCGTCGTCAATCTACACGCCGTAGCTGCCAAAAATGGTCTGACCCGTCACTCGAACAAGTGACGGGTCAGCGTATGTGGGGTGGGATCACCGTGCGCCTGACTGCCCACCCGATTGCGACTCCCCGGTTCGGCTTCGCGAGCTCAGCCGAAGGAGTGTTCAGCTGATCTTGCGGGCGGTGCGGCGGGCGGCGAGCTCGTCGCCGGCAACCGTCTCGGTTTCAGCGTCAGTACCGTCGGCGCGCTCGCTCGGCAGCGCAGCCAGGGTGCCCTCGATCTCGCGCCAGACTCCGCCGATGGCAATGCCGAACACGCCTTGACCGCCCTGCAGCAAGTCGATGACCTCGTCGTTCGAGGTGCATTCGTAGACCGATGCTCCGTCGCTCATCAACGTCACGCGGGTCAGGTCGTCGGTGCCGCGCTC
>JBAUWM010000093.1:0-2792 GCA_049583775.1 Nocardioides sp. | reverse complement strand
CCCACGATCAGGGGGGTCCGGATCCGTAGCCGGTCGGTGCCTGCGACCAAGGCAGTGTCGAGAGTGGCCGGCGGCGTGGCGATCTTGCGCCCGGCGACTCGCCAGGGCTGCTCGAACCGGACGACGGTGACGCCATGACGCGGCAGGGTGGCCGCCAGCGCCTCGAGGTCGCGGGTATCGACGCCGTTGCCTGCGCCGTGGCTCAGGAGCAGTGTGGCGACTGGCTTCCGCGCCCGGTCTGTGAGCAGACGACCCGGCCCGTGGGGCGTCTCGACCTCGTGCTCGACCCTCATGCCCGCCTCACACCAATGACTCCTCGAGCGGAAGCGGAACGACCAGTTCCGGGCCGTTGTTGCGGACGTTGCTCACCAGCGTCGAGACAGGGTAGGCCTCAAGGCTCCCCGGAGCTGCCGGCACGAGCAGGTCGAGCAGGGAGTCGCGCTCGGTGGTCGGGTTCAGCCACGCACCCCAGCGGTCAGGCTCAACCATCAGCGGCATCCGGTCGTGAATACGGCCGAGGTCGTCCTCAGCGTCGGTCGTGATGACGGTGCACGTCCACCGGAACCGAACGGGATCGTCGTCGCCTAACGCGGGGTCACGCCAGATCTCGTACAGACCCGCCATGGCCAGCGTGCCGGCGTCGCGCGGCCGAATGAAGAACGGCTGCTTGCGGGGCTTGCCGGCCTTGGTCAACTCGTCGGTGGGGTACCACTCGAAGTAGCCGTCGGCCGGCAAGAGACAGCGGCGCGCGGCGAAGGCGCGGCGGTAGGCCGGCTTCTCGGCCACGGTCTCCATCCGGGCGTTGATCATCCGGCTCCCGATCGAGGGGTCTTTCGCCCATGACGGCACCAACCCCCAGGTCAGCACCCGTAGCTGGCGCTCGGGAGGCTCGGGCGAATCCTTGGCGGGCGGGCGTTCGACAACGGCGTAGACCTCCTTGGTCGGCGCCACGTTGTAATCGGGTTCCAACGGCTGGGCGACCCGACTCTCGACGATCTCGAACTCCTCGATGAGGTCTTCGGGTCGTCGGCTCGACGCGTACCTCCCGCACATGGGCCCAGCCTAGGGCTCGGCGCTGACAACGGCGCCTCCGTCGGGGTGGAGTAGTCCCAGGGTCGAGCGGGTAGGAAGGAGACATGTCTGTCAGTCGTCTCATCGCCCGCCCGCTCCTTGCCTCCGGCTTCCTCTACGGAGCCACCAATGCCCTACGCAACCCTGACGCCATGGCGCCCAAGGCTGCCTCGGTCGCCGACAAGGTGCTACCCGCTGCTCACAAGGCGGGGGTACCGCTCCCGAGCGACACCGCGACCCTGGTGCGGATCAACGCCGGCGCACAGGTCCTCGGCGGTCTTGCCCTGGCTACGGGAAAGGCGCCCAGGCTCGGGGCCGCCCTGCTCGCAGCCTCGATCGTGCCGACCACCGTGGCTGGCCATGCGTTCTGGGCCGAGTCCGACCCGCAGGCCCGCAAGGCGCAGCTGCTCCAGTTCGCCAAGAATCTCTCGATGCTCGGCGGCGTAGTCATCGCCGCGGGCGACACTGATGGGCAGCCAGGGATCGCATGGCGCGCGCGACGTGCCGCCAAGGACGCTCGGCGGGAGGCCAAACTGCTCCGCGCGAAAGTGACCTGATCGCGCCAGGCTGACCCTCGATAGGGTGCGCTGGTGACCGAAGCCGACCAGCGCCGCGCCGAGCCGTGGCCTGCTCCCCGCGCCCGCGAGCCACGTGAGCTCGTAGTGTCATTGCCCGGCAGCAAGTCGCTGGCCAACCGGGCGCTCATCCTCGCTGCTCTCGCCGAGGGACCGTCGACCCTGCACCGAGCCCTGCGCTCGCGCGACACCTTGTTGATGGCCGCGGCACTGACCTCCCTGGGAGCTAGCGTCGATACGTCCGGTGTCGACTGGTTCGTCCACCCCGGCGACCTCGCCGGTGACGCCGACGTCGACTGCGGCCTAGCCGGCACGGTGATGCGCTTCGTGCCGCCCATGGCCGCGCTCTCGACTGGCCGGATCAGTTTCGACGGTGATCCGCACATGAGGCAGCGCCCCGTCGGCGAGGTGCTCGCGGCGCTCCACGCGCTGGGTGTTGACGTCCGTGACGAGGGCCGCGGCTCACTGCCTTTCACGATCCACGGCACCGGATCAGTACCGGGCGGCACAGTCGTGATCGATGCCTCGGCGTCGTCCCAGTTCATCTCGGCCCTGCTGCTGGCAGGCGCCCGGTTCGATCTCGGCGTCGACGTCCGACATGACGGAAAGCCGGTTCCTTCGCTCCCCCACATCGACATGACGGTCGCGATCCTGCGCGAGCACGGCGTCGAGGTCGACGACTCCGAGGCGAACCGCTGGTCGGTGGCGCCGGGCCCGATCAAGGCCGTCGACCACGTGATCGAGCCCGACCTCTCCAACGCCGCACCCTTCCTGGCCCTGGCAGCCGTCACCGGCGGCACGATGATGGTGCGCGACTGGCCAGAGCACACCACCCAACCCGGCGACGAGCTGCGCGAGATTCTCACGCAGATGGGGTGTGTGGTGAGTAGAACCAGTGACGGGCTTCAGGTGACGGGGCCGGAACGGTTGGCTGGCGTCGACCTGGACCTGCATGACGTCGGCGAGCTGACCCCGGCCGTGGCAGCTCTGTGCGCGTTGGCCGACGGGCCCTCGCACCTGCGCGGGGTCGCCCACATCCGCGGCCACGAGACCGATCGGCTCGCCGCACTCGCCCGCGAGCTGGGCGCTCTCGGCGCCGACGTCACCGAGCACGACGACGGCCTGTCGATCCGTCCGGCCACCCTG
>JBAUWM010000092.1:0-4872 GCA_049583775.1 Nocardioides sp. | reverse complement strand
GAATGAAACGACTCCGTACTCTCTTGATGAAACGAAACGGTATCGTTCTATCAAGTGACGGGGGTCACGCACCATGGTTCCGCTCACCGAGGGCACCAGACCGCGGGTCGAAGGCGACCGCGAGCTGGAGATCCTCACCGCCACGCTCGACGTCCTGGCCGACCTCGGCTACGACCGGCTGACCATGGACGCCGTGGCCGCGGCCGCGCGGGCGTCGAAGGCGACGCTCTACCGGCGATGGACTAGCAAGGCGCAACTCGTCATCGACGCGTTGGTGTCGCAGAAGGGTCCGCTCGCGGCTCCCGACACGGGTGACCTGCGTTCCGACCTGCTCGCCATGTTCTGCGGCGGCGGCGGGCTGACCGACCACCGCCAGAGCGCCATCTTGGCCAGCGTCATCACCGCGATCGGCCGCGACACGGAGTTCGCCGAGGCGTTCCGGCGCGACTTCATCGCCCCGAAGGCGCAGGTCGCCCGCCAGATCTTCCAGCGAGCCAGCGCTCGTGGCGAGATTCGCGACGACCTCGACCTCGACCTGCTGGCCCCGGCGCTGCCGGGAATCGTCCTGCACCGTCACTTCCTGATGGGCGAAGTGCCCGACCAGGACCTCATCGCCCGCGTCATCGACCACGTCATCCTGCCCGCCGTCGGCCTCGCCGGCGGCGCCACCACGACCACAACTCGCCAGAAAGACAACTCATGACCGACCTGACTACGCCTGAGGCCGGTCCCGGCCCGGGTTCGACCGATGCGGCACCGCCCGTCGCCGGTCCCCCGCACGCCGCCTGGGCTCTGGTGCTCATCTGTCTTGCGCAGTTGATGGTGGTGCTCGACAGTTCGATCGCCAACATCGCTCTGCCCTACATCGGCAACGACCTCGACATCGACGGCGCCAACCTGTCGTGGATCGTCACCGGCTACGCGCTCGCCTTCGGAGGGCTCCTCCTCCTGGGAGGTCGCCTCGGCGACCTGTACGGACGCCGCAACATCTTCATGATCGGCATCGCGATCTTCACCATCGCCTCCGCGGCCGGTGGTCTCGCCCAGAACGAGGCGATGCTGCTCGGCTCCCGAGGATTACAGGGAGTAGGCGCCGCCCTCGCCTCCCCCACCGCGCTTGCCCTGATCGCGACGACGTTCCCGGCCGGCGCTCAGCGCAACCGCGCGTTCTCGGTGTTCGCGGCCATGTCGGGCCTGGGCGCAGCCATCGGGCTCGTGCTCGGCGGCTGGCTCACCGGGATCGACCCGAACCTCGGCTGGCGCCTGACGTTCTTGATCAACGTGCCGATCGGCCTCGCCGCGGTCTACTACGCGCCCAAGGTGCTCCCGGACTCCGAGCACCGCGTCGGCAGCCTCGACATTCCCGGTGCCTTGATCGGCACCGGCGGTCTCCTGGCCCTCGTGTTCGGCATCACCCGGACCGGCAACCAGGACTCGCTCGGTCAGACGTATGGCTGGAGTGACCCGCTCGCCCTCAGCGCAATCGTTGCCGGCGTCGTGCTGCTCGTGACGTTCATCCTGGTGGAGCGCAAGGTCAAGGTCCCGATGCTGCCGCTCTCGATCTTCGCCAGCCCGTCGCGCTCGGTGGCCTTCGTGTCGATGATGATCACGCCCGCTGCGATGTTTGCGATGTTCTTCTTCCTCTCGCTCTACATCCAGAACGTCATGGGCTACTCGCCGCTCAAGACCGGTCTCGCGTTCCTGCCGTTCACGGTGGGCATGGTGGCCGGTGCGACGACGAGCTCGAAGCTGATGGCCAAGGTCGACCCGCGCTACCTCGCCGGAACCGGCACGCTGATCGCCGCCTTCGCACTGTTCAACTTCTCCCGCCTCGGCGGCGAGGTGAACTACTGGACAGACATCGCGCCGTTCGTGGTGCTGATGTCACTCGGCATGGGTCTCACCTTCGTGCCGATGACCCTCGTCGCCGTGCACGGCATCCGCGTGGAGGACTCCGGCATCGGTTCCGGCGTGCTCAACACGATGCAGCAGGTCGGTGGCGCGCTCGGCCTCGCCACGTTGTCGACGATCGCGGCGCACTTCACCACCGAGAAGGCTGGCGAGCTCTACGGATCGCTCGGACTGCAACCCGGCGCCGACCCGGCGACGGACGCGATGGTGCAGGCCACCGCCTTCGGTGACGGCGCCACGAGCGCATTCCTCACCGGCGGTTTCATGCTGCTGACCGCCTCGGCCATCGTGTGGATCTTCCTCAAGGTGAAGCACGCCGAGCTCAACTCCGACGAGCTGCCCGAAGGCGTCGGCATCTGACGCTCCTGCATCACCTGACCGCGACCCGGTCACCCCACTGGGGTGCCCGGGTCGTGATCGTTCACGACAAGGACGAAGCGCTTTCGCGGCTCAACCGCATCGCCTCGCGCGCCCAGCCGGTCGAGGCTCCGGAATATCCGCACGTGCCCGACACGAGGAGTCGTTCGTGCACCTGCTCGAGGTCGAGCCCGAGCATGTCGAGCCAGCGCAGCACCCGCTCGACGACCTCGGTGGACGTCACGGTGGCGTCGGTCGACGACACCAGGCCCAGGACGACCGTGTCGCCGGACTCCAGCGCCTCGCCAAAGACGTCGTGCCCAGCAGCGTCGGTCTGGCTGAGATCAGCGACCAAGCCCCGGGCACCTGCACCGCGGAGCAGACCCCACGGCACGTCGGCGGAGCACGAGTGCACCCACGGCTCAGCACCCTCGTCTGCAATTGCGGCCAGCAACCACTCCAGATGCTCGGATGCCTCGGGCGGGTGCACTGTGCGGTGCCGGCCGAAACCGGACGCCGTCGGCACCCGGCCGCCGAGCACGGCCGCCAGCCCCGGCTCGTCGACCTGCACGATCAGCTGATCGACATCGCGCATCCGACGGCGAAGGTCGCGCACGTGGTCACGGACAGACTCGGCCAACGCCTGGGCCAGGTCTCGTCGAGCGCCGACGTCGCTGAGCACCTTGTCGCCGCGCGGCTTCTCCACGGTGGCGGCCAGGGTCCAGGGCCCGCACACCTGCACCTTGAACGAACCCGTGTAGCCCTGGGTGTGCTCCTCGAGCCCGTCGAGGTCTTGGTCGATCAGGCTGCGCGCACGCCGGTGGTCGATTCCGGCGGCGTCGGTCAGCCGCCAACCCGCGGGCTGCAGGTCGACGCCGATGCCGGTCACCAGGCCGAGAGTGCGCCCGACCATTCCGGCGGTCACGCCGCGCCCTGGCAGCTCAGGCAGGTGAGGCAGGTCGGGCAGCTCGTCGAGCACCAGCTTGAGGGCCGTCGTGAAGTCCTCGCCGGGCAGCGACCCGACGCCAGTGGCTCGGGTCATCGGGTCGACGCGATCGTGGCCGAGCCGACCACACGAGTGCCGTCGTACACCACCGCCGCCTGGCCAGGCGCGATGCCGAACGCTGGCTCGTGCAGGTCGATCAGCACCTCGGGCTGATCGTCGCCGCGACCCACCGTCACCGTGGCGGGCAACTCGTTGCCATGCGCACGCAGCTGCACGGTGACGCCAGGACCACTCAGCTCGCGAGGCACAGTGCCGCACCAGCGCGGCTTGATGCCGGTGAGTCGGTGCACGGCGAGCTGGTCGTGCGATCCGACCGTCACGGTGCCGCTGACCGGCTCGATGTCGAGGACGAAGCGCGGCTTGCCGTCGGCTGCCGGGTGCCCGATGCGCAGCCCCTTGCGCTGTCCGATGGTGAAGCCGTAGGTGCCTTCGTGCCGACCCAGCACCTCGCCGGTGCCGACCTCGACGATGTCGCCACCATGGTTGGGCGCACGGTCGCCCAGCTTCTCGCGGAGCCACCCTGCGTTGTCGCCGTCGGCCACGAAGCAGATGTCGTGACTGTCGGGCTTGTCGGCTACCAGCAGGCCGCGTTCGGCGGCCTCGGCTCGCACCAGATCCTTGGTGGTGGCGCCCAGGGGGAACATCGAGTGGGCCAGCTGGTGCTGGTCGAGCACCCCGAGCACGTACGACTGGTCCTTGCCCGGGTCGACCGCCCGATGCATCTCGATCAACCCGTCGTCGCCGGTCACCAGCTGGGCGTAGTGGCCGGTGGCCACCGCGTCGAAGCCCAGCGCGAGTCCGCGTTCGAGCACGGCGGCGAACTTGATCTTCTCGTTGCAGCGCAGGCAGGGGTTGGGCGTGCGACCGGCCGCGTACTCGTCCATGAAATCTTCGACGACGTCCTCGTGGAAGCGCTCGGAGAGGTCCCACACGTAGAACGGGATGCCGATCACGTCGGCCGCACGGCGTGCGTCGTTGCTGTCCTCGATGGTGCAGCACCCGCGGGCACCCGACCGGTACGACGCCGGGTTGCGCGAGAGCGCGAGATGCACGCCGGTCACGTCGTGACCGGCTTCGGCAGCGCGAGCGGCGGCGACGGCCGAGTCGACACCGCCTGACATCGCGGCGAGAACCTTCATCGACGTGCTGCCCGGGCCCGTTCGACGACGGGACCGATCACCGATACTACGGCGTCGACGTCGGCCACCGTCGAGCTGTGACCCAGGGAGAAGCGCAGCGAGTGGCGCGCGGCCTCCTCGGTGCAGCCCATGGCGAGCAGCACGTGGGAGGGCTGGGCCACCCCGGCCGAGCACGCCGAACCCGTTGAACACTCGATGCCGTGAGCATCGAGGAGCATGAGGAGTGAGTCTCCTTCGCAGCCGGGGAACCCCAGGTGAGCGTTGCCGGGTAGGCGTCGCACGGGATCGCCGTGCAGGTGGGCATCGGGCACCTCAGCGATGATCCGACGCACCAGGTCGTCGCGCAGCTCGGTGAGCCTGTTGGCGTGCTCGGCCTGCTGCTTGACCGCCAGCTCGACCGCCGCCGCAAAGCCGGCGATCGCAGGCGCATCCAGGGTGCCGCTACGGATGTCGCGCTCC
>JBAUWM010000091.1:0-8190 GCA_049583775.1 Nocardioides sp. | reverse complement strand
GGCCTGCCGAGAGCGTGCCGCCAGCCAGTGCGGTCGCCAGCACGAGGGCGCCGATGAGCGCGCGGCGGGGCGTCGGTCGTCGCATGCGTGCCTCCTCACTGCTCCGGACGAAGTTCCCATTCTGACTCACCGACCACACCTGTGACACCGGTACCGCCCGATTGGCCGATCGGGCCGCTTCTACGCTGGGCGACGTGCCCGTACCTCTCGTCGTCGGTTTCGACCTCGACATGACCCTGATCGACACGGCGCCGGGGTTCGGGGCGGTGCTGACGGCGCTCGGTGCCGAGTTGGGCATCGACTTCCCGATCGCCGAGATGACCGCGGCCCTGGGCCCACCCCTCGACCTCATGCTCGCGCCGTTTCTCGACGCCGGCGACATCCCCGCGGCCGGCGATCGTTTCCGAGCCCTCTACCCCGAGCACGCCGTGGCATCGGTGCCGCTCCTGCCCGGTGCCGCCCAGGCGGTGGCAGCGGTCCGCGACCGCGGGGGACGGGCCGTCGTCGTCACCGGCAAGTACGCGCCGAACGCCCAGCTTCACCTCGACCACCTCGGCCTCGAGGTCGACGCGCTCGAAGGCTGGGTGTGGGGCGTCGGGAAGGCTGCCGTGCTGCGCCGCGAGGGTGCGTTTGCGTACGTGGGCGACCACGTGCACGACGTCGAAGGAGCACTCGCTGCCGAGGTGCTCAGCGTCTCGGTGCTGACCGGTGGTTGTTCCCGGGCCGAGCTGATCGCGGCGGGCACGCACGCGGTCCTCGACGACCTACGGGATTTCCCGTCGTGGCTTGCGGAGTCGGGGCACTAGGGTCGTGGCACACGTATCGAGAGAGGCAAGGCAGTGCCGACTGGCAAGGTGAAGTGGTACGACGCCGAGAAGGGTTTCGGGTTCCTGTCGCAGGAGGACGGGCCGGACGTCTATGTGCACGGCGATGCCCTGCCTGAGGGAATGGCAGTGCTCAAGCCCGGCGCCCGCGTCGAGTTCGGCATCGCGCAGGGACGCCGCGGCGACCAGGCGTTGCAGGTGCGCGTGCTCGAGGCCCCGGGGTCGGTGAGCCGCAACCAGTCGCAGGCCCGGCGCAAGAAGCCCGAGGAGATGACGACCATCGTCGAGGACCTCATTCGTCTGCTCGACGACATGGGGGAGGGCTACCGGCACGGTCGCCACCCTGACCGCGCGATGGGCAAACCCGTGGCCAAGGTGCTCCGCGCCCTCGCCGACGAGCTGGAGCTGTAGACGTCTGAAGCTAGACGCGAGCCGGGCGCCCTGGTCGCGGCTTCGTGGACACGACGAAGAACGTCCACGCGGCGAGAGCCACGAACGCGAAGCCGAGGCCCAGCCCGGAGGTCTGCGGCATGGCGATGCCGACGAAGCCGCCTATCACCCAGGCCAGCTGCAGCGTCGTGTCGCTGCGCGCGAACGCGCTGGCCTGCACGTGCACCGGCACCCCGCTCTGGATGGTGGAGTCGAGCGACACCTTCGCCAGCGCTTGGGACAGGCCTGCCACCAGACCCAGCCCGAAGAGGGTCAGCACCCCGTAGAAGAGGGCGCCGGTCAGCACCATCGCAGCGTCAGCGAGCAACGCGACCGTCACCGTGACGGCCGGATTGACTCGTTTGAGCCCCGAGGCGAGCAGGATCCCGATGGTGTTGCCCACGCCGGCTCCACCGATCACGACCCCGAGCAGCAGTTCGGGCTTGTCTTCCCAGCCGTCGAGTGGATGGTCGCGAAGCAAGAAGGCCATGAACATGGTGAGGAACCCGGAGAGCCAGCGCGGACCCAGGTTGGCGCGCAACGCGAACGCCACCGTGGGCGGGATGCGGGTGCCCTTGCGCGGACCGTCGGCACGCATCGAGACCTGCTGCTCGCCTTCGCTCGAGTCGACCTTCGCCGGCAGCAGGATCGCAGCGACGGTCCCGATCGCGAACACGACGAAGGCGTAGCGCAGCGACCACTCCGCTCCGACGTAGGCCGCGGCACCAGCAAGCGGCGCCGAGATCGCACCGCCGACGACGCCGGCGAGCGATACTCGTCCGTTGGCCTTGACCAGGGTGAAGTCGGCAGGCAGCAGACGCGGGATCGCCGCGGCCCGCGTGACCCCGTAGGCCTTTGACGACACGAGGACGCCGAGCGCGACCGGGTAGAGCAGAGCCGAGTCGTCGGCGACCGCGCCGGCGAGCACCAAGCAGAGGAAGCCGCGGATCGCGAAGGTGGCTCCGATCGCCCAGCGTCGTCCGTGGCTGAACTTGTCGAGGAACGGTCCGATCAGCGGGGCCACGATCGCGAACGGCAGCATCGTGAGGCCGAGGAAGAGCGCCACCTGACCGCGCGCGTCGCTGGTTGCCCCGGCGAAAAAGACTGTGGTGGCTAGCGAGATCGCTACGGCGGCGTCTCCTGCCGCGTTGGCGGCGTGCAGGTAGATCAGTCGATTGAGCCCCGACTCGTCGGCGCCCTGCGCGTTGGCTGCGCGCTTCGCCTGGCTGACCGTGAACCGTCCGAACCGTCCGGTCACCCGCGCGGTCGCCTTGATCCCCTTGCCGGTCACCCGGGCGCCCGACCCGATGCCCTGGCCGACGGCCTTGGCTCGCTCGCCCGAGCTCGGACCGGTCGACGGCCGGTCGTCGGGGGGGCCGAGGGTCATGACTCCATCCTGCCCAATGACCTCGAAGATCACCCGGCGCCCCACGCGGACGGCGCCCCCGACCTGACACGGGCCGGGCAGATGAGCGATGATGCCGCCCGTGACCACCCTCTCTCGTCAGCAGCCCGACACCGTCGCCGCGCGTGCGGTCGAGGTGGCGCGGGCCGCGCTGCTCGAGGAGGTCGGCGAGTCCGAGGTCGGCGCGCACGTGGGCGTCGAGGCCGAGGTCGAAGCCGAGCGCGTCGTCACTCACTACTTCGCGTGCGACCGGCCGGGTTACCTCGGCTGGCGCTGGGCCGTCACGGTGGTGCGGGCCTACCGCCAGAAGGCCGTCACGGTCGCCGAGGTCGTGCTGCTGCCTGGCGCTGACTCGATCGTGGCGCCGGCGTGGGTGCCCTACCGCGAGCGCCTACAGCCCGGCGACCTCTCACCGGGCGACCTCTTGCCGGTCGACGACGACGACGCCCGACTGGTACCCACCTACTCGTTCGGCGACGACCCGCTCGACGCTGACGAGAAGGCTCAGATCCGCACCGTCGCCAAGGATCTCGGCCTCGGTCGGGTCCGCACCCTGTCGCCCGAAGGCCGTGAGTCCGCCGCCCAGCGGTGGTACGACAGCGACCAGGGCCCCGATTCGCCGCTGGCTCAGGCGGCGCCCGAACCGTGCTGGTCGTGCGGGTTTCTCCTGCGCATCGCCGGCCCGCTGTCTGACACGTTCGGCGTCTGCGCCAATGGAGACGCCAACGACGACGGTCGCGTGGTTGCGATGTTGCACGGCTGTGGAGCGCACTCCGAGGTGCGTCTGACGAAGAAGCAGACGGCGCCGCCGCTGCCCGATCACGTGATCGACACGATGACTCAGCCTGAGCTCGACCGCTTCTGACGCTCTCGAAGTCAGTCGGTGGTCAGTCAGCAGCTAGTCAGTCAGGCCGCGTCGGCCCGTTGCGCGCGGTAGCGCCGGCGTCGACGGCAGTACTCCAGCCCGAACAGGCCGAGTCCGACTCCCGCCAGGCACATCCACAACCACCACGCGTGGCCGTCTTCCTCCAGTCGTCCGGAGAACGGCAGCAGTGCGAGGAACGCCACGAAGAAGATCGCGGTGCCGACCTCGACCGTGCGCACGCCGTCGACGTCCAGGGGCTCCACGTCGGCAACGACGTAGGTCTTGTTCCTGAACTCGTGCTGCATCGGCTGCTCGTCACGGAAGTCCACCCGGTCACCGTAGGTCACGCGAGCCCGACGCCGCACCAGGTGCGTGACGAGAGCGCCACGGCTCTGCCACAGTGCTCCTCGTGAATACCCTGGACACCTACTTCAAGGTCACAGACCGCGGCTCTACGTTGGGGCGCGAGGTGCGTGGTGGAGTCGTCACATTCTTCACGATGTCCTACATCGTGGTCCTCAACCCGCTGATCCTCGGCTACGTCGCCGACCTGGACGGCAACTTCCTCGGAGCCGAGCCCGGGGCCGGTCCCAATCTCCAGGCGATCGCCGCTGGCACGTCATTGGTGGCCGGAGTGCTGACCCTTCTCATGGGTGTGGTGGCCAACTTCCCGCTCGCGATCGCAACGGGCCTCGGCCTCAACGCGTTCGTGGCAGTGGCCATCGCGACCCAGATGACGTGGGCAGATGCCATGGGGCTGGTGGTCCTCGAAGGGTTGTTGATCCTGGTGCTCGTGCTGACCGGCTTCCGCGAAGCGGTCTTCCACGCCGTGCCGACCCAGCTCAAGGTGGCCATCTCGGTCGGCATCGGCCTGTTCATCGCCCTCATCGGGTTCGTCGATGCCGGGTTCGTTCGCCGCATCCCGGACATCGCGCAGACCACCGTGCCGGTGCAGCTCGGGCAGACCGGTCAGCTCCAGGGGTGGCCGGTCCTGGTCTTCGCGCTGGGTCTGGTGCTGCTCATCGCGTTGTGGGTCCGTCGGGTGCCAGGAGCGATCCTCATCTCGATCCTGGTCACGACGGCAGTGGCGTTCGTGGTGGAGGCGATCGGTGACTTCGGCAGCGACCCCGCGAGTGACACTGACTGGGCGCTGACCGTGCCCGAGCTTCCCGACGACCTCTGGCGTGGACCGGACTTCGGAACTCTCGGCCAGTTCAACCTGCTCGGGGGTTTCGACCGAGCCGGCGTCGTGGTCGCCATCCTCTTCGTCTTCACGCTCATGCTCGCCGACTTCTTCGACACCATGGGCACGATGACGGCGGTCGGTGCCGAGGCCGGACTGCTGGACGAGGAGGGCGTGCCCCCGGGCACGCAGAAGATCCTCGTCGTCGACTCGCTCGCTGCCGTGGCCGGGGGCGCCGCTGGAGTCTCGTCGAACACGTCGTACATCGAGTCGGCCTCCGGGGTAGGTGAGGGCGCCCGGACCGGTCTGGCCTCGGTCGTCACCGGCCTGCTCTTCCTGCTCACCATCTTCATCTCGCCGTTCGTGGCGATGATCCCGTCCGAGGCTGCCGTTCCCGCTCTCGTCCTGGTCGGCTTCTTGATGATGCAGCAGGTCACCGGCATCGACTGGGACGACGTCGAGATCGCGATCCCAGCCTTCCTGACCATCATCTTGATGCCTTTCACGTACTCGATCACCGTCGGTATCGGTGCCGGCTTCCTGGCCTTCGTGCTGATCAAGGTGGTGCGCGGCAAGGCGGCTGAGGTCAAGTTGCTCTTGTGGGTGATCGCGGGGCTCTTCGTCGTCTACTTCGCGATCAATCCGCTGACCGACCTGCTGACCTGAGCCAGCGAAGGCCGAGTCGGCGCAAGCTTGCGCCGACTCGGCCTTCTTCTCGACGGAATAGTTAGCAAAGGTAATGAGTTATGCTAACGATATGCCTACCGTGGAGAAGGTCGCTCGCACCGACGCCGGACTCGCCTCCGAGCTGCGGCTCTCGGTGATGCGCCTGCGCCGGAGGCTGGCCATCGAGCGTCACCCCGACAACGACCTGAGCCTGAACGCCATGGCGGTGCTCGGAGCGCTGCACCGGCACGGCGACTTGTCGGTCGGGGAGCTTGCTGCCCGAGAGCGGGTGCAGCCGCCGAGCATGACGCGCATGGTCACAGCCCTCGAGAAGGGCGGCTACATCACGCGGGGCTCCGACCTGAGCGACGGGCGGCGCGTGGTGGTCGTGCTCACCGACCTGGGCCGCGACACCGTGCTGGCCGATCGGCGTCGCCGCGATGCCTGGCTGGCCACCCGCCTGCGCGACCTGACTCCCGATGACCGCGCCGTGCTGCGTCAGGCGGCCCCGATCCTTGAACGACTTTCGACATCGTGACCTGCCAACAGCAGGTGGCGCGTGTGGGGCGGCCTTGAGCCCGACCTTTCGTGCCCTGCACAACCCCAACTACCGCCGCTACGTGAGCGGCACCCTGGTGTCCAACACGGGCACCTGGATGCAGCGCGTCGCGCAAGACTGGCTCGTGCTCACGCTGGGCGGTGGCGGCACGGCCCTCGGCATCACGACCGGGCTGCAGTTCTTGCCCGTGCTTCTGCTCTCGCCGTACGCCGGCGTCATCGCCGATCGGTTCCCGAAGCGGCGGCTCCTTCAGCTCACCCAGGCGTCGATGGCCGTCATGTCGCTGCTCCTGGGCGTGCTCGCGGTGACCGAGGTGGCTCAGACCTGGCACGTCTTCGTCATCGCGTTCCTGTTCGGCATCGGGTCGGCCTTCGACGCGCCGGCCCGGCAATCGTTCGTCTCGGAGATGGTCGACCCAGACGATGTCACCAATGCCGTGGGTCTGAACTCCGCGTCCTTCAACCTCGCTCGCATCCTGGGGCCCGCGCTCGCGGGACTGCTGATCCACGCATTCGGTGACGGAACCGCCGCTACCGGCTGGGTGATCTTGATCAACGCAGTGTCCTACGCCGCAGTGATCACGCAACTGCAACGCATGGACATCACGCTCCTCCACTCGCCGAGGCTCCAACGACGAACGCCAGGCATGCTCACCGAGGGCGTGCGCTACGTGCGCAGCAAGCCGCAGATGGTGATGGTCCTGATCCTGGTCTTCTTCGCAGGCACCTTCGGGATGAACTTTCAGATCACGTCGGCCTTGATGGCCACCGAGGCGTTCGGCAAGGGCGCGGGGGAGTTCGGCGTGCTCGGCTCAGCCCTGGCCGTGGGATCCCTTGCGGGGGCGCTGCTCTCAGCTCGCCGAGTGCGGGTCCGGCTACGCCTCATCGTCCTCGCGGCATCCGGTTTCGGCGTAGCGCTGATCATCGCCTCGACGCTGCCGACGTTCGTGGTCTTCGCGTGCTTTGCTCCGCTCATCGGGCTGTGCACCCTGACCATGCTCAACTCGGTCAACGCCATGATTCAGCTCGGCGCCGCTCCCGAGTACCGCGGGCGGGTGCTCGCGCTCTACATGACCATCGTCATGGGCGGCACCCCGATCGGCTCACCCATCATCGGCGCCGTCGGCGAGCACCTCGGCCCACGCTGGACCCTCGCGGTCGGCGGAGCGCTGACACTCGTGGGGGTGTTCATCGCGGTCTTGGTCTACGCGCGAATGACCGGCGGATGGCGGCTTCTGCGCACCGAGGTGCGAGCCTCCGGGCGCACCGTCGAGGAGCCCGCTCTGCCATTTTGACCCGCCCACAGGCGGCCGGTAGCCTCGGTCCTCGTGTCTGGTTGCGCCAGTCACTCACGCGTGCCCGAAAGCGGGCCGCCTCTCCACGGCACATGCTCGAAGCTTCACCCGTGCCCGGCAGATTGCTGGGTACTGAGAGTCAGATGAAAGGGAACCACTCGGTGCCCACCATTAATCAGTTGGTCCGCAAGGGCCGCCAGGACAAGGTGTCCAAGAACAAGACGCCTGCCCTGAAGGGTTCGCCCCAGCGTCGCGGTGTCTGTACCCGCGTCTACACCACCACCCCGAAGAAGCCGAACTCCGCTCTGCGCAAGGTCGCCCGCGTGCGCCTGTCCAGCGGCGTCGAGGTCACTGCCTACATCCCGGGCGTGGGTCACAACCTTCAGGAGCACTCGATCGTGCTCGTGCGCGGCGGCCGGGTGAAGGACCTCCCCGGTGTCCGCTACAAGATCATTCGCGGCTCGCTCGACACCCAGGGTGTCAAGAACCGCAAGCAGGCCCGCAGCCGCTACGGCGCGAAGAAGGAGAAGAGCTAATGCCTCGCAAGGGTCCCGCTCCCAAGCGCCCGATCGTCGTCGACCCGGTCTACGGTTCGCAGGTCGTCACCCAGCTGGTTTCCAAGGTCCTCCAGGACGGCAAGAAGCAGGTTGCCCAGCGCATCGTCTACTCGGCCCTCGAAGGTGCCCGGGAGAAGACCGGCACCGACCCCGTGGTCACGCTGAAGCGCGCGCTCGACAACGTCAAGCCGGCTATCGAGGTCAAGAGCCGCCGTGTCGGTGGCGCCACCTACCAGGTCCCGATCGAGGTCAAGGGCACGCGCGGCACCACGCTCGCGCTGCGCTGGCTCGTCGGGTACGCCGCAGAGCGTCGTGAGAAGACGATGGCCGAGCGCCTGATGAACGAGATCCTCGACGCGAGCAACGGCCTCGGTGCCGCTGTGAAGAAGCGCGAGGACACCCACAAGA
>JBAUWM010000090.1:0-1856 GCA_049583775.1 Nocardioides sp. | reverse complement strand
ACCACCGGACGCGGGTCTCGACGACGCTCGCTGCGCTCACTGCTCGACCACCGGACGCGGGTCTCGACGACGCTCGCTGCGCTCACTGCTCGACCACCGGGCACGAGTCTCGACGACGCTCGCTGCGCTCGCTGCTCGACCACCGGCTCAGAAGCCGAGCTTGCGACCGCCCGCATCGCCGCGCACGACCGCGCCCTTGGACTGGGCCGACGTCTTGAGCTCGGCCTGAAACTCGGCCATCTTCGCCTGCAGCGCGGAGTCGTTGGCGCCGAGAATGCGGACGGCGAGAAGGCCCGCGTTGCGAGCCCCTCCGACCGCCACGGTCGCGACCGGGACGCCGGCCGGCATCTGCACGATCGAGAGCAGCGAGTCCATGCCGTCGAGGTACTTCAGCGGCACCGGGACGCCGATCACGGGCAACGGAGTGACCGCCGCAAGCATGCCCGGCAGGTGAGCCGCGCCGCCAGCGCCGGCGATGATCACCGAGAGCCCTCGGCCAGCGGCGTCCTTGCCGTAGGCGAGCATCTCCTCGGGCATGCGGTGGGCGGAGACGACGTCGGCCTCGTAGCCGATGCCGAACTCGCCGAGCGCTTCTGCGGCTGCCTTCATCACCGGCCAGTCGGAGTCGGACCCCATCACGATGCCGACCTGCACGGGTGCGTTCTGGCTCATGTCACTCACTCTCGTTTCCCAAGTCACCGCGGAACCACGCTGCAGCGTGCCGAGCGCGCTCGAGGCAGTCGTCGAGGTCGTCACCGTAGGCGTTGACGTGTCCGACCTTGCGTCCGGGCCGCAGCCCCTTTCCGTACAGGTGCACCCGCAGGCGAGGGTCGCGGGCCATCGCGTGCGGGTAACCGTCGTAGAGCCGGCCAACACTCTCGCCCTCGGGACCATCCGGCCCGCCGAGAATGTTCACCATCACCGTCCAGCGCGCGCGGGCGTCGGGTGAGCCGAGGGGTAGGTCGAGCACCGCACGTAGGTGGTTCTCGAACTGCGAGGTGATCGCGCCGTCCTGGCTCCAGTGACCGGTGTTGTGCGGACGCATCGCAAGCTCGTTGATGAGGATCCGGCCGTCGATGGTCTCGAACAGCTCGACAGCGAGGATGCCGGTGACGTCGAGCGCGCCGGCAATGGTCAGGGCGATGCGCTGGGCCTCCCCGGCGAGCTCAGCGTCGAGGTCGGGCGCGGGCGCGATCACTTCATGGCAGATGCCGTCGCGCTGCGTCGACGCGACGATCGGGTAGGCGGCCGCCTGGCCGCTCGGCGAGCGGGCCACCAGCGCCGAGAGCTCACGGCGGAAGTCGACCAGCTCTTCGGCCAGCAGCGCCACGTCGTTCTGGGCCGCCACCTCGAAGGGCAGCGCACACTCCTCGACACTGCGCACGACCCACACGCCCTTGCCGTCGTAGCCACCGCGGGTGGTCTTGAGCACGCACGGGAAGCCGAAGTCCTCGACGTCCGCGGTCGAGCCGACGATCGCGTTGCGGGGGCACGGCAGCCCGAGCTCAGCGAGCCGGGCACGCATGATGGCCTTGTCCTGGGCGTGCACGAGCGCCTCAGGCCCCGGCCGTACGGCGATTCCGTCGGCAGCGAGGGCACGCAGGTGCTCGGTCGGCACGTGCTCGTGGTCGAACGTCACCACGGCGGCGCCGGCAGTCACCTGGCGCAGGGCGTCGAGATCGGTGTGCTGGCCGACGAGCTGGTCGGGGATCACCTGGGCGGCCGAGACGCCCTCGGCCTCGGCCAGCAGGCGGAGCGGGAGCCCCAGCGCGATCGCCGGTTGCGCCATCATCCGGGCGAGCTGGCCGCCCCCGATGACGGCGAGCGTGTGAGCGCGGTGCGGACCGGTCGAGGAC
>JBAUWM010000089.1:0-1520 GCA_049583775.1 Nocardioides sp. | reverse complement strand
GCCCTGCTCAGGGGCAGAGGGGGGCGGAGGCGGCGGCGGGCTGGTCGGCGCCGGCGGCATCTGCAGCGTGGGGTCAAGTGGTGGCGCTGGGGCGGGAGGCGCTGCGTCGAGCGGCTGGCCGCACGAGGAGCAGAACGTTCCCTCGCCGCTGGCGCCGCACGCGGCACAGATTGTGGTCATCTTGGTTCAACCTCCTGCTAGGTGGGTGAATCATCCGGCAACCTATCGCGTGCCCTCGCTGCCGCAAGACCCTGACGGGCGGCCCCTGCCCGACGCAAGTTCAACGCCTGGGCGCCGGTAGATTGCTGTCGTGCCCGAGCCCCGCGTCGACGCCGCCACGACCAGCGCCAGCAGCCCAAGCAGCCCCAGCAGCGCCTCCCTCGACACCGTCGCCGTTGCCGCGACCGACCCAGCGCGTGACCAGCCGTGGGCCGACCTCGGCCTGAAGGCCGACGAGTACCAGGAGATCCGCGAGATCCTCGGACGCCGGCCCACCTCGAGCGAGCTGGCTATGTACTCGGTGATGTGGAGCGAGCACTGCTCCTACAAGTCCACCAAGGTGCACCTCAAGCAGTTCAGCGAGCTAGCCGAACTCCTGGGCCAACAAGAGACGCCGGTCGTCAAGATGCTCGCCGGCATCGGCGAGAACGCCGGGGTCATCGACGTCGGCCAGGGCTACGCGGTCACGTTCAAGGTCGAGTCGCACAACCACCCGAGCTTCGTCGAGCCCTACCAGGGCGCAGCCACCGGCGTGGGCGGGATCGTGCGCGACATCTTGGCGATGGGTGCGCGACCGGTCGCGGTCATGGACCCGCTCCGCTTCGGCCCGCTCGACGCCCCCGACACCCAGCGCGTGCTGCCGGGGATCGTGGCTGGCGTCGGCGGCTACGGCAACTGCCTGGGCCTGCCCAACATCGGCGGCGAGGCCGTCTTCGACGAGACCTACCTCGGCAACCCGCTCGTGAACGCACTCTGCGTGGGCGTGCTGCGCCACGAGGACCTTCACCTCGCGAAGGCGAGCGGTGCCGGCAACCAGGTGATCCTGTACGGCGCGCGCACCGGTGGCGACGGCATCGGTGGGGTCTCGGTGCTGGCCAGCGAGACCTTTGACGCCGACGGCCCGGCCAAGCGCCCAGCGGTGCAGGTGGGCGACCCGTTCATGGAGAAGTTGCTCATCGAGTGCACGCTCGAGCTGTTCGCCGCCGGCGTGGTGGCCGGCATCCAGGACCTCGGGGGTGCCGGGCTGTCGTGCGCGACGTCCGAGCTGGCGAGTGCCGGCGACGGCGGTATGCACGTCGAGCTCGACCGGGTGCCGTTGCGCGACTCCACGCTGGCGCCTGAAGAGATCCTGATGAGCGAGAGTCAGGAGCGGATGATGGCGGTGGTCGAGCCCGCCGACGTCGCGGCCTTCCTGGGCATCTGCGCCAAGTGGGACGTCGAGGCGGTGGTGATCGGCGAGGTCACCGACACCGGCCGGCTGCACATCGACTGGCACGGCGAGCGCGTGGTCGACGTACCCC
>JBAUWM010000088.1:0-1639 GCA_049583775.1 Nocardioides sp. | reverse complement strand
GGTAACGGCAGCCGGCATCCGAAGACATCCCGAGCGACAGCGCGAGGTCGTAGGCATCGAACTCATCGATGACCGGACACCCGATTCCACCCAGCGCGAGCGGCCGCTGACCGAACGACACCGCGTGCGGGTCAACCCCGACGACGGTGTTCTCCACCACCCAGTCAGCACCGCCAACAGCTGCGCAACCTCCGCCTCACGCACCCCAGCGACCGTGGCACGCACGGCCTCCAGGGTGGTGGCGGAGGTACTGGTCGGCATGCGACCAGTCTAGACCACTCGCAGGCGTTTCGCTAGTATGTTCGAATGCTTTTCATCCGCCTTTCTCATCGCCGCACCGGATGACCCGCAGACCCCAGCGCCTTCTTGACGTCGCTGATCCTCAATGTGCCGAAGTGGAAGACGGTGGCGGCGAGGACGGCATCAGCACCGATGTCGACGGCTGGTGCGAAGTGCTCGACGGCGCCCGCTCCCCCGGACGCGATCACGGGGATGGTGACTTCGCGGCGGACCGCGGCGATCAGGTCGAGGTCGAAGCCGTCCTGGGTGCCGTCGGCGTCCATCGCGTTGAGCAGGATCTCACCGGCACCGAGATCGGCGGCCCGCGTGGCCCAGGCGATCGCGTCGAGGCCTGCCGACTTGCGGCCACCGTGGGTGGTGACTTCCCAGCCGGAGTCGGTGTCGGGTGCGCGGCGGGCATCGACGGAGAGCACGAGCACCTGGTTGCCGAAGCGGTCGGCGATCTCGGCCACCAGTTCTGAGCGATGGATCGCCGCCGTGTTCACCGCGATCTTGTCGGCTCCGGCGCGCAGCAGGCGGTCGACATCCTCGACAGAGGAAATCCCGCCGCCGACGGTCAGCGGGATGAAGACCTCCTCAGCGGTGCGCGACACGATCTCCATCGTGGTGGCCCGCCCCTCGTGAGAGGCCGAGATGTCGAGGAAGGTCAGCTCGTCGGCGCCTTCGGCGTCGTAGCTGCGGGCCAGCTCGACCGGATCACCCGCGTCGCGGAGGTCGAGGAAGTTGATGCCCTTGACCACCCGGCCACCGTCGACGTCGAGGCACGGGATCACCCGGACCGCGAGGCTCACGAGCTGCCCCGGGTGAGCGCCAACGCGTCCTCGAGCGTGAATCGTCCCTCGTAGAGCGCGGTTCCAGCGATCGCACCCTCGACGCCGATGTCGACCAGTCCCATCAGGGCCTCGATGTCGGAGAGCTCGGTGACTCCCCCAGATGCAATCACGGGAGCGTCGGTCACGGCGCAGACATCGCGCAGGAGGTCGAGGTTCGGACCCTGGAGCATGCCGTCTTTGTTCACGTCGGTGACCACGTAGCGAGCGCACCCCTCGGAGTCGAGGCGGGCCAGGACGTCGTAGAGGTCGCCGCCGTCGCGGGTCCAGCCACGAGCCGCAAGCGTGCGACCCCGCACATCGAGGCCGATCGCGATCCGGTCGCCGTGCTCGGCGATCACCCTGGCGCACCAGTCGGGCTGCTCGAGCGCGGCCGTGCCGATGTTGACCCGCCGGCACCCGGTGGCGAGCGCAGCCGCAAGGGACTCGTCGTCGCGGATCCCACCGCTCATCTCGACATCGATGTCGAGCGCGCCGACGATCTGCGCTTGAAGTTCGCGGTTGCTGCC
>JBAUWM010000087.1:0-2769 GCA_049583775.1 Nocardioides sp. | reverse complement strand
GAACCGGTTGAGCTGAACGCCCGCCACGGTGTCGGGGTATCCAGCCGCGAGCGCGGCGGTCTTGGCGATGTCGCCACCCTGCTCGCCGACCGGGGAGACGACGCCGAGCACGACGTCGTCGACGCGGGCCGGGTCGAGAGTGGGGTTGCGGGTGCGGATCTCGTCGAGAAGGCCCACGACCAGGTCGACTGGCTTCACCTCGTGGAGCGAGCCGGCCGCCTTGCCCTTGCCGCGCGGCGTGCGCAGGTGGTCGTACACAAATGCCTCTGCCATGACCTGTCCTCTACGTCTGTTGAGCGAAATATTGGGGTGTGTCGGTTGCGTCCGAACGATTGTGACACCAATACTGTCACGATGGTCAAGCCCGACCGACCTATGAGAGGCATCACTGTGAGCCAGGCGCGCGCCGACGACGGGCCGGCAAACCTGCTCACCCTCGACGAGCTGACGACTCGGGTGGGGCTCAGCGTGCGCAACATCCGCTTCTACACCTCGCGTGGCCTGGTGCCGCCGCCCATCCGCCGCGGCCGGTCGGGTTACTACACCCCCGAGCACGTGGCCCGGCTCGAGCTGGTCACCGAGCTGCAGTCGCACGGGTTCACGCTCTCCGCGATCGAGCGGTACGTGTCGGGTTTGCCCGCCGACGCCACGCCTGAAGACATCGCCCTGGCCCGCACCATGCTCGCGCCGTGGCAGGCCGACCTCCCGGTCGACATGGCACACGCCGAGCTCGAGGCGCGCGCCGGCCGCCCGCTGAGCGAGGAGGACGTGCGAACCCTGGTGGCCCTCGGCGTGGTGCGCCTGCGGGGTCCTCGCTACCTCGTCGCGCGCACCCAGCTCGGCATCGGCATGCGTCTGCTCGATCTCGGCTTTCCTCGCGAGGTCGCCGAGAGCGCCCGAGCCGTCTACCAAGAGCACGGGCGCCAGATGGCCGAAGAGCTCTACGAGCTCATCACCACCCAGCTCGCGCCTCAGTACGACGACGTCAACGCCGAGGGTTTCCAAGAGATGATGGAAAGCCTCAAGCCGCTTGCGGTGGGTGGCCTGGTGACGGCCTACGAGTCAGCCATCGCCAAGACCGCCCGCCACTCGTCGCACGAGCGACGCTGACATCTGCGCACGGCTCAAGGCAGGATCGACCGCAGTCGTTCACTGAGCCATCGCTGGATCTCCAGAGCGGTGTCGACGACGGGGTCGGCCGGGTCGGCTCCGCCGAGCACCCGCACCTCCCACACGCCGTACCAGGCCACGTAAGCCCCCACCACGAGCAGCAGGACGCCGGTCAGCCGCGGCAGTAGTTGCCCGGCTCGGCGCAGCCGCCCGACGAACACGCCTGAGGCCAGTGCCACCGCGATCGCAACGGAGCCAACGACCGCGCCCATACCGGCGGCGTAGGTGGCGAACAGGCCGAGCCCGTCGACGAACTCATCGCTGCGCAGGCTGGTGACCACGATGGCGAGGAACGGGCCGACGGTGCAGGTGAGCGAAGCGAGCGCGTAGATGACGCCGTAGCCGAACGTGGCCCACGCCCCGCTGCCCGCCGCCCGGCGCAGGTGAATCGACGGCAACCGCACTTCGCGACCCGTCAACAGATAGCCGCCGAAGGACGCCAGAAGCACTCCGGTCGCAGCGGTCACGTAGGGCAGGTACTCCTGCACACCGGAGGCGAGCGGCTGAACCAGCAGTCCGAAAGCCCCGAAGACCAACACGAACCCGGCTGTCATCAACAGGGTGGCGACCACGGCCCGCGACAGTGCCGCCCCCGAACGGCGAGCCACCACCAGCGCTCCGCCTCCGCTGGGTGCAGCAGAAGTCTCTGCAGCCTGTTGCTGGGGCAGCACCACCAGCGAGAGGTAGGCCGGCAGCAAGGCGAAGCCGCAGGGGTTGAGTGCCGCAAGACCGCCAGCGGTGAAAGCCAAGGTGAGTGCCGCACCGTCCATGCCTGCTCCTTCGGCTCGCCTCCGCGTCAGCCGGCGAGATCGGCGACCACGCCTGCGAGGGCGTCGTCATCGGAGTAGCCAGTGCGCAGCGACTCGGCGCCCGCAGCGTCGAGCACGACGAACGAGGACTGCTCGGAGATCCCGAAGCGCTGGTAGAGCTCACCATCGGGGTCGCTCAGGTGGGTCAAACCGGGCACCTCGTCGGCGAATGACTGGATGGCATCAGAGCTGTCGAGGCCGCCGACTCCCACGAACGCGACGTCCTCGCCATAGGTCTCGGCCAAATCGGTGACGTCGGGCACCTGACTGCGGCACACGGCGCACCACGGCGCCCAGAACCACAGCACGACCGGTCGACCGGCCACCGACGCGCCCTCGAAGGCATCGCCCGAGACCGTGGTGGCCTCGAAGTCGAGCACGTCGGGCACGACGACGTCCGGCTGGGTCGCAGGCTCCCCGCCCTGGTCGCCCTGGACGCCACCGCCGACTCGTGACGGCTCGCTCGACGCCGGAGGCGAGGCAACCGGAGCGGACGCCGACGGCGACTCGGAAGCGACGTCGGTGTCGTCCGCGCCGCCACAAGCAGACAGTGCGAAGGCCGCGACGAGCCCCAGCGCGACAAGCGTGGTGGTGCGGCGGGCTGTCACGGGGCGCTTCGCAGAGGTCGACACGTACGACAGCCTGACACCGCATCGGCAATCCGGGCCCCCGATGATCTTGCGATCGTCTTACGGATCATCATCGGGAGCTCGCTGCGTCAGCGTCCGGACGAGAAGGAAGCAGCGCTGTGGCTGCCCGCCGAGCGCGGGGCCGAGGCGCCGGAGCGACG
>JBAUWM010000086.1:0-7731 GCA_049583775.1 Nocardioides sp. | reverse complement strand
GACGGCCTTTCGCGCGGCACTGCGCACCGTGGGCATGGTGCTGTTCCTCTACACCACGTTCGCCGCCGTGGTGGGGCGCGACTCCACGATCAACCCGTTCTTCGGCATCTTCTTCATCTGGCTGTGGGTCGGGATCGTGCCGCTTTCGTTGTTGTTCGGGCCGTTCTGGAAGGCCATCAGCCCGGTCCGCACGATCAACCTGGCGGTGGCCAAGCTCGCCGGCAGCGACCCCGACGTCGGCCTGTACCGCTACCCCGAACGTCTGGGCTACTGGCCCGCAGCCTTGGGGCTCTTCGCCTTCGTGTGGTTCGAGCTGGTCTACCCCTTCTCCATCGAGCTGGGCCCGGCCCGGTTCTGGTGCGCGATCTACGTGGCGGTGATGTTGGTCGGTGGCGCACTCTTCGGCTCGACGTTCTTCGAGCGAGCCGACCCGTTCGAGGTCTACTCGAGCCTCGTGGGCAAGCTCTCGATCTGGGGGTCGCGCGCGGGCCGGCTGCTGATCCGGAGTCCGTTGGCCAACCTCGACTCGGTGGTCATCCGTCCGGGCCTGATCGGGGTCGTCGGCATCTTGTTCGGCAGCACCGGCTACGACTCGTTCAGCGAGTCGACCATGTTCGTGACCTTCGTCCAGGACTCCTCGATCAACGGCGAGATCCTGAAGAACGTGGCACTCGTGGTGTTCTGCCTCGGCGCCATGGGCGTGCTCACCCTCGGCGCGATGCTGACCGGCGTCGGACCCGACACCCCGCGCAGGTCGCTGCCCGGCGCGTTCGCACACTCGATCGTGCCCATCGTCGTGGGCTACGTGTTCGCTCACTACCTGACGCTGCTCATCGAGGGCGGTTCGCGCACCCTGATCCTGGCCAGCGACCCACTCAGCCGCGGTTGGGACATCTTGGGCACCGGCGACGGCAGCGAGGTCAGCTGGTTGAGCTACCACCCGACGCTGCTCGCGAACCTGAAGGTCCTCGCCGTCGTGCTCGGCCACGTGGTCGGCGCGATCGCCGCGCACGACCGCGCGATGCGACTGCTGCCCCGTCAGCACCAGCTCACTGGGCAACTGCCCCTGCTGTTCGCCATGGTCGGTTTCACCGGCGGTGGCTTGTACCTGCTGTTCTCGTCCTGAGCGCGTCGGCCAGGTGAGCCACAGCCCGCCCCATGGCCGACTCCCCCGACTCGATCAGGGTGCGCCCGGCCACCAGTGCTCGGTCAGCTGCCGTCTGATCGTCCGGCACGAAGTGCACCGCCACCGGGCGCACGAAGCCGCCGATCATGCTGGCGACGTCGCGTTCAGTCCAGCCCAGGCTCGGGCGCATCCGGTTGACGACGACCCGCACCGGGGTGGTCTCAAACGCGGAGCGCAGCTCGACGAGCCCACGGGCCAGGCGAGCCAGACCCACGGGGTCGGCGCCCCCGACCACGATGATCTCGTCGGCGGCGTCCAGGGCGCCGAGCGTGAGCTCGTTGCGGGCTGCCCTGCTGGGGTCGACGGTCGGGTCGTCCTCCAGGCAGAAGCCGGTGTCGAGCACGACGTCGCCACGCTCGCGGCCCAGGGACACCAGGTGCTCCAGCGTGTGCGCCCGCACCTCGCGCCAGCGGTCAGCACGGGGCAAGCCGGTGACCACCGAGAGGCGCGGGTCGACAGCGCGCTGCACGGTCGCGACCAGCTCGGGCAACCGGCCCGACGCATCGACCCGCGCCGCCGAGAGCAACCCAGAGACTTCGTCGAGGATTCCGATCTGGTGGGCGACGGTGCCTCCGTAGGGATCGGCGTCGACCAGAAGTGTGGGTCGACCCCGCCGGGCCAGCTCCGCCGCCAGTGCGCAGGCGAGCGTGGTGCGTCCGGGCGCCCCGGCTGGGCCCCAGACCGCCCAGACCAGACCATCGCCCGGCGCCGGTGAAGCAGGCGGTGGTGAGACGACCGGCTGGTCGGGAGCAGCCAGCGCGTCGGCCACCGCAGCGGCCACCGCAGCGCCCAGCGTGTCGAGCTCGTCGGACGGCACCAGGGAGGTGACGCCCACCCGGCTGGCCAGCACCCGCGCCGACTCGGCCCGGTCGGGCTCGGCCACCAACACCGGGTGCACCCCGTGCCGGCGCAGATGAGTGACCGCGGCGGCGTCGAGGCCGGGAGCGTCGGCACCGATCACCGCGGCGTGCGCCTGCCCGGACGCCGCAGCTGCGATGAGGTCATCGATGTCCACGCAGCGCTTGAGAACCACCACACCGGGTGCCGCGTCGAGCACGCCGAGGGCAGGGCCTTCCCAGGCGGCACCGGCTGCCGCGACGAGCACGACGGTGTTGCCAGCCATCACGGCCATCAGGGATGGACCGCGATCGAGACCACGGGCGAGTCGTAGGCGGCCAAGGCTTCGTAGAGATCGGCCACGTCGACCGCGTCGACCCCGAGCACGATCTGCCGATCGCCTCCGGTGGCGAACGCATCGTCCATGCCGGGTACGTCGACCACCGGCACCTCGGACAGCACGGCTCCGGAGCGAGCGCGATGGGCGCCACCCACGCCGGAGAGGTACACGTCGACGATGGTTCCGGTGCCGACGGTCGGTGGGAGCCGCAGTGGCGCCACCGGTAGGGCGACGTGCACGGTGTCGTCGGAGTCGACCTCGTCGAGGGCCGAGCGCGGCAGCAGCTCGCCGTCGCTCAACGGTCGGGCCACCTCGAGCTCAGCCGGCAGCGACTGGTCGACCGTCAGGTAGCGCGCCAGGTCGGCGTCGTCGGCAAAGTGGACGCGCCGAGCGACGAGATCGGCGTCGCTGAGCTGCTCACCGGCCGCCACCGATCGGTTGACCGCCCAGACGGGCACGGTGTCGTCGGCGGCGTCGAGCACGCGGACGCCGAGCAGCACCGAGCCAGCGACGATGGCGACGCCGACCCACAGCCGTGGATCGCGCCAGCCCGGGCCGGACGCGCGAACAGCCGGCGGAGCCTGATTCCCGAGAGAGGAGGACACACCTGCATCATGTCCCGCTGATCGGCGGTCGACACCTCGTGATCCACAGTTCGTCCACAGGCCGCGCCCGGTAGTGACGCAGGTGACGGATGGGGTGCGACGATGGGCCCATGGCCGGTTCCCCCCGCTTCCTGACCCTCGCCGACGTGGCCGAGGTGCTCAACACCTCCAGCGCCCAGGTCTACGCGATGGTGCGCCGCGGCGAGCTCGAGGCGATCAAGATCGGCGGCCGCGGCCAGTGGCGTGTCGAGGCCAGCAAGCTGGAGGAGTACATCGCCCAGGCCTACCGGCACACGGCCGACTTCGTGGCCCAGCACCCGTTCTTGGAGGCGGAGCAGAACACCGACGTCTGATCAGCCCCCCAACTCTTAGCCCAGAATCAGCCAGAATCAGCCGGTCTCGCTGCCCAGCTCGATGTCGGTGGTGCGCTCCTCACCGTTGCGCACGTAGCGGAACTGCACGACCTGTCCGGGCTGGTGGCTGCGGATGTTGACGATCAGCGAGATGCCGTCGACCACGCGCTGGCCATCGACCTCGATCACCAGGTCGCCCGACTCGAGGCCAGCTCGTTGCGCCGGAGTGTCGTCGAGCACCTCGTCGATCTCGGCGCCGTCGACCAGGCTGGCGCCACCGGTCTTCACCTGTGCGCCGATCACCGGATAGCGCGCCTGACCGGTCTTGAGGATCTGGTCGGCGGTGATCCGCACCTGCTCGACCGGGATCGCAAAGCCGACGCCGATGTTGCCGGCGTCGCCGGAGATCGAGCCGCCGCCGTTGGTGGCGATCGCCGAGTTCACCCCGACCACCTGACCCTTGAGGTTGACCAGGGGTCCACCCGAGTTGCCCGGGTTGATCGCGGCGTCGGTCTGCACGGCGTTGATGTACGACGACTCGTCGCCAGAATCGCCGGTGGTGACCGGGCGGCGCAGCGCGCTCACGATGCCAGCGGTCACGGTCGAGCTGAGACCCAGTGGCGAGCCGAAAGCAACGACGCCATCGCCGACCCGCAACTGCTCAGAGGAGCCGAGGGCGGCGGGCGTGAGCCCTGTGGCCTCCTCGACGTAGAGGACGGCCAGGTCATAGACGGCGCTGCGACCCACGAGCTCGGCGTCGTACCGGTTGCCGTCGAAGTCGACGATCTGGATCGGGCCGTCGTCCTCAGCCGCCGAGGCCACGACGTGGTTGTTGGTGATGATGTGGCCCTGCTTGTCGAACACAAAGCCCGACCCGGTGGCGCCGTCGGACTGGCCGCGGAACTCGGCAGCGATCTGCACCGTGCTGGGAAGAAGTGCCTCGGCCACGGCCTGCACTCCCCCGACCTGCACGGGAGGCAGCTCAACGATGTCGACGTCGTCGAGGCCGCCGGAGTAGCCGGAATAGCTCGTGTCGCTCGATCCTCCGTCGACCCGTTGGTACAGCGCGCCGCCGGCAACGCCGCCGATCACGCCGACGACGAGTGCCACGACGGCCACCGACGGCCAGATCCACCCGGGGCTGCGCGAGGCGCCGTCGGCGTGCCGTGGCTCGACCGGTCGTGGCTCGACCGGCCGTGGCTCGACCGGGAGGTACTGGGTCTCGTGCGCAGCCTGGGCAGCCGCCTGTTGGGCCGAGTAGTCGTTCCAGCTCGTCGGCGGCTGCTGAGGCGGGCCCCAGCCGTTCGGGTCGTCGGTGCTCACCGGGCCATCATCCCTGGTGGCTGGTGACTCCGCGTCGGCTTCAGCGACCCAGGCGCGGCGTGGGCAGCTGGCTGGGGGTCGTGACCTGGGCCGGCGGAGTGCGCCGCTCGATCGTCGGGACGTCGGCCGGAGCCGTGCCCAGAGCCAGCACACCCATCACCGCGGCGCCCGCGGCACCGCCACCGATCGCGGCGAATCCCACGACACGTCGGGTGCGCGGACGCTGCTGCTGGGTGCGGCGCTGAGCGATGGCCAGCAGCACGTCACCGGGCGGCATGCCGAGGAGTGCGCCCTTGAGCGCATCGGGGGCCGGGCCGGGGCCAGGGTCAAAGGAGAGACCAGCCAACCGGGTCTTCACCCAGCCCTCACGCTCCACCTGGTCGCGGCAGAGGTGGCAGGTGTGAACGTGAGCCCAGGCCCGCTCAGCGTCCGAGGCTGACAGCTGACCATCGAGCAGGGCGCTGACCCGCGCGCCGAGGTGTCCCGTCATCGCACGTCCCACGCCGATGCGGGAGCCACTGGCCCAGGCTGGGGACCGGAGTAGCGCTCGCGGCCCGGGGCCGGGGCGCGGTGCGCGAGGGCGGTGCGCAGCATGGCGCGGCCGCGGTGGATGCGTGAGCGGACCGTGCCGAGCTTGGCGCCGAGGATCTCGGCGATCTCCTCGTACGTCAGCCCTTCGACGTCGCACAGCACCACGGCGGCGCGGAAGTCGGGCGGCAGCGTGGCCAGCGCGCTCTCGATGTCGTCGTCAAAGGTGCGGTCGGCGTAGGCGGCCTCGGGCGCCGGGTTGGCGCTGGACAGCCGGGCGGCGCGCTCGTCGGACAGCGCGTCGAACCGGATCCGCTGCTTGCGGCGGGCCTGGTCGAGGAACAGGTTGGTGGTGATCCGGTGCAGCCAGCCCTCGAACGTGCCGGGACTGTAGGTCGACAGCGAGCGGAACACTCGAACGAAGACCTCTTGTGTGAGGTCCTCGGCGTCGTGCCGGTTACCAGTGAGCCGATAGGCCAAGCGGAAGACGCGGTCGGAGTGCTGCTCGACGATCTCGTCCCAGGTGGGTACTCCCTGGGTCGGTTCGGGCATCGCTGATCTCCTGCTCTGGAGCAATTCGGAGTACTGACTTAAGTCGGTGGTCCAACGCTAGTGGGGCTTGCTGAGCGTTCGCTGTGACATGCCCTGTGCTGGGTCAACGTCCGGGGTCGACTGCGTGTTCCACGTCAGGCCGCTCAGTTCGTCGGGCTCGAAACGGCAGTAGATGCCCGTGTGGATCGCCCGGCCCAGGTGTCGGCCGAGCTCTGGCTGGTGCTCGGTGAGGCGCTTGATCGCGTAGCGGACCGAGCGGGTCACCGCCGTCCGCGCCCGCTCGTCGCTGCCGCCGGTGGTGCGCGTACGCCCAGCCCATCCGACCGCGCGAGCCAGCTCGGCCACGAGGTACTCGCGATCACGTTCGGCCAGCTCGCGACGCTGCACGTCATGGCAGGCGTCGGCTTCCTCGATGTCCTCGTCGATCTCGGACAGCCGCCGGCGGTAGGCCGCGCGCGCCTCGTCGTCGAGCATCGGGATGCCGGTGTCACGAGACCCTGACACCTCGCCCTGCTCCCAGGCCGCGAGGTCGAGCGCGTGAAACTCGCGGCCGGGTTCGGCCACGAGTCGCTCGATATGGCGAAAGCCCACGAGGTCGGGCACCAGCACCTCGGTGCCGCGGTGCACGATCCGACGACAGTCGCCTGCTCGCGCGAACACGACGATCTCGCGGCCCGGAGCTGGAGTATCGGACCGAGCCCCGAGCAACGCGTCGACTTCGCGTACCCGTCCGTCGGCCCCGAACGTCGCGAAGGCGGCGAGCGCCGCCTGCCACTCCGCACGGGCGGTGTCGTGGTGCCCGAGCGCCGCGTGCGCACGACCGGTCACGATGCGAGCCGCCGCGGTCTCGTAGGGCGCTCCGAGCTCAGCCCACACCGTCGCGGCGCGCATGCTGGCACTCATCGCTGCGGACGCGTCTCCGACCAGCAGGTGCCACCGAGCACGGGCAAGCGCCGCCGCGGCGCCGAGCCCGGCAGCCTCGAACGTCGCAGCAATGTCCTCGAGCCGGCTGGCCGCTCGGTCGAGGGTGTCGACGTCCGCCCTCGCGGCGGCGATCTCGGCCTGGGCGTCGAGCAGCGGCGCCAGTCCGAGCTCATGGAACGGAGGGCGCTCCTTCGATGGCATCTCGACCGGGTGCTCGATCGCCTCGGCGATGAGCCTGCTGGCGACGTCGTGATGACCCTGGGCCAGGCGCAGCAGGGCGAGGCCCGGCTCGGGTGACCACACGTGGCGATGCGCCTCCAGGAACGCCTCCTCCGCACCGGCGAGATCGCCTCTGCGCAGCCTGATCAGCCCCAGCTCGGCCAGTGGCCAGCCGAACTCGCGCCGCATCCACGGTCGTAGTTCGGCGCAGGCCGTGACGGCTTCAGCCTCGGCCGCCGCGGCTGGCCCGGAGAGCCGGAGCAGCTCGGCACGATGGATGCGGCAGCGTCCGTGGATGCCTCCGAACGCGACGCCGTGCCGCCATCGCTCCATCATCTCGGTCCACTCCCGAGCGCGGTCGTGCAGCGCGAGGCCCTGGGCGGCACAGATGAGCTCGCAATACATCATGCCGCCGGTGAGCGGGTCGACGTCGCCTGACATGAGCATGGCGGCTACCTCCTCGAGCAGCGCCATCCCCTCCGCCACCTCACCCTCGAGGATGCGGAGTCGGCCCAGGCAGGTGCGCCCGATCACCACCGCAGGAGTGAAATCCCACTGCTCGCCGAGCCGGACCGCGCGCTCGGCCTCCGGTCGGGCGGCCTGGTAGTCGCCGCAGAAGAAGCGCTCGTAGCCGCGGATCATGGCGACCATGGCGTGCGTCGGCGCGTCCGGTGTCGGCGCAAGCAGGCGGTCGGCCCGACCGAGCCAGCCCCTGACCGACGTCATCATCCCGGTGTCGATCAGCAGGTACATCGCGACGAATGCCGCCGCCTCCCCCGCGCCGACCGCGTCTCCGGCGTCGCGACGCAAGTCGTGCACGGCCTCCCACGATCGGATGGTCAGCTCGAAGTCACCGGCACCGTA
>JBAUWM010000085.1:0-4813 GCA_049583775.1 Nocardioides sp. | reverse complement strand
GTTCAGGTGCAGCCCGGTGTCGCACACCATCGGGCGCAGCCGGTCGGCGTAGGCGAGCAGCTCTTCGACGGTCGCGTCGACCGTCGCGGCCCGGCGGTTGTAGACCTTGGTGAGGATCTGGTTCTTCAGCTCGAGCACGCCCTCGACCTTCTGGCGCAGAATCTTCTCGTCGAAGATGTCCTGCACGCGGATGCCCACCCGGTTCATCTTGTCGGCGTAGGTCGGGCCGATGCCGCGGCCGGTGGTGCCGATCCGGCGCGAGCCCAGGAACCGCTCGGTCACCTTGTCGATGGTGCGGTTGTAGTCAGCAATCACGTGCGCACTGGCGCTGACCTTGAGCTGGCTGGTGTCGATACCGCGAGCCTCGAGGCCGTCGATCTCGTGGAACAGCACCGCGAGGTCGATGACGACGCCGTTGCCGATGACCGGCGTGCAGTTCGGGCTGAGGATGCCGCTCGGCAGCAGGTGCAGGGCGTACTTCTCGTCGCCGATCACCACCGTGTGGCCGGCGTTGTTGCCGCCGTTGAACTTCACCACGTGGTCGACGCGGCTGCCGAGGAGGTCGGTCGCCTTGCCCTTGCCCTCGTCGCCCCACTGGGCTCCGATGATCGCGATCGCCGGCATGAGTACTCCGTGACTTCTCTGGGTCGAGCCGTTGAGCCCTGGACGTGCAGGAACCCCGGCACAAGTGCACCGGGGCTCTTGCGACCACACGCTACCAAAGCACCGCCGCCGGGACAGATTCGCGAGCGCTAGGGTCCGGGGGTGGAACCGATGCTTGTCATCACCAACAGCGACGCCGGCACAGCTGATGAGGAATCGCTCGAGCGCGCGCTGGTCGTGCTGCGCGCCGAGGCCTCAGTTGAGGTCGAGGCCACCAGCGACCCCGGCGAGCTGGACGGCGTGCTGCACCGCGCAGGCTCGAGACGCATCGTGATCGCCGGCGGCGACGGCAGTCTGCACGCCGTGATCTCGGCGCTGTACCGCCGCCACGAGCTCAAGCAGGCGGTCATCGGGTTACTGCCCCTCGGCACCGGCAACGACTTCGCTCGCGGAACCGGCATCCCGCTCGACGTCGAGGACGCCGCCAGGGTGCTGCTCGAGGGCGTGCCGACGCCGATGGATCTGATCCTCAACGAGGTCGGCGAGATCGTCGTCAACCACGTGCACGTCGGCGCTGGCGCGATGGCGAGTCGGCGCGCGGAGCGGTGGAAGTCACGTCTGGGCACCGTGGGGTTCGGCAAGGTCAACCTCGGCAAGCTTGGCTACCCGATCGGCGCGGCCATGACCGCCTGGAACCCGCCGGCACTGCGGCTGCGGGTGGAGGTGGACGACGAGGTCGTCGTCGACTTCGACGAGCCAGTGCTGCAAGTGGCGATCGGCAACGGCCGCTCCGTCGGCGGCGGCACCGACCTGACCCCCGATGCAGACCCCACTGACGGTGCGCTCGACGTGATGATCAGCCGGGCTACGGGACCGTTCTCTCGACTGCTCTACGCCGGGCGACTGAGCCTGGGATCGCACCCGGAGCACGCTGACGTCGACACGCGACGGTGCCAGCAGGTGACTGTGAGCGGCGAAGAGTTCTGGTGCAGTGCCGATGGGGAGATCTACGGCCCCGAGCGGCACCGGTCGTGGCGACTGGAGCCTGCGGCCTACTCGATGGTGCTGCCTGCCTGACCATTCACTACCGTGGGTCGGCGTGGCACGAGGTAGCAAGAACGACGGAACTCCGACTGGTCCCCCGGCTGGCCCTCCGACCGATTGGGTGACCCGGGCGGCCGACGACGCGATCCGTCATGCCGGCGAGCTGGGCGACCACGGTCTGATCACCTGCGCGTCGGGCATCAGCCCCTCGGGCCCGATCCACCTCGGCAACCTGCGCGAGTTCCTCACCGTCCACTTCGTGGTCGAGGAGATCCGCCGCCGCGGCCTGCCCGTCCGCCACCTGCACAGCTGGGACGACTTCGATCGGTTCCGCAAGGTGCCCGTCGGCGTCGATGAATCGTGGAGCGAGCACATCGGCCGGCCGCTGTCGGCGGTGCCCGACCCCGAGGGCGAGTACCCCAGCTGGGCCGAGCGCTTCAAGGCTCCCCTTCGCGCCGCCCTCCAGGAGATGGGCTGTGAGATGGAGGAGGTGTCGCAGACCGAGATGTACGCGGCCGGCACGTACCGCGACCACGTGCTCACCGCCGTGTCGCGGCGCGCTGAGATCGAGTCGGTGATGGCGCAGTTCCGCACCAAGGCCGCTGCCGTCGAGACCGATGACGACGAGGGTGAGCGTGGCGGCGACCTCGCCCGCTTCCCGTACAAGCCCTACTGCCGCGGCTGCGGGCGCGACACCGTCACCCTCACCTCCTACGACGACGCGACCACCGACCTCGCCTACACCTGCGACGTCTGCGGCGAGAGCCACGTGACGAACCTGACCACCCAGAACGAGGGCAAGCTCGTCTGGAAGGTCGACTGGCCCATGCGCTGGGCCTTTGAGGGAGTCGACTTCGAGCCCGGTGGTCCCGACCACGCGACCCCCGGATCGTCCTACACGGTGGGCAAGCAGATCGTGGGCCCGATCTTCGGCGGTCGCGCGCCGTCGTTCGTGGCGTACTCGTTCGTGGGCGTGGCCGGGATGGCGAAGATGTCGTCGTCCAAGGGTGGAGTTCCCACCGCGGCCGACGCGCTGCGGATCCTCGAGGCCCCGATGCTGCGCTGGCTCTACGTGCGGCGTGCGCCCAAGCAGGTGTTCAACATCGACTTCGGCGCCGAGGTGGTGCGGCTCTACGACGAGTGGGACGCGCTCACCAAGAAGGCACAGACCAAGAGCGACGTGACCACCCTGGCTTGGGAGCGCGCCTCGGCCACCGCTGCCGCAGGTCTGTTGCCCACGGCGTCGGTATCGGTTCCGTTCCGCCTCCTCTCCTCGGTCGCCGACGTCACTGCGGGCTCGGCTGACCTGATCTCGCGCACCGTCGACGGTTCTGGCTACGCACACGCCTCGGTGGCCGACCTCGAACCGCGCCTGTCCAAGGCGATGACCTGGACCGCCGACCTGCCGCCCGAGGAGCGCACCACGGTGCGTGACTCCGCCGACCAGAATCGGCTCGGCTCGCTGTCGGAGGACGAGCAGCTCTGGCTCGCCCAGCTGCTCGACCGACTGCCTGACGTCTTCGACTCCGAGACCCTCACGTCGCTCATCTACGGCGTGCCGAAGCTGACCCGCGGCCTCGGCCTCGACGACCCGCCGACCGACGAGGTGAAAGCCGACCAGAAGGTGTTCTTCAAGATGCTCTACGAACTGTTGGTTGCTGCCGAACGCGGCCCTCGCCTGCCGACGCTGTTCCTCGCCCTCGGCCCCGACAAGGTCCGGGCACTGCTCGGAGCGTCATGACGGCGACGCCCGCGGCGCCCGCGCGCACGGTTCACCTCGGTGCAGGTGTCATCGGGATCGCACTCTTCCCGGTCCGCGCACTCGTGGCCTTCGGCCACGCCAGCATCGGGGTCTCGCGCTTGGTGAAGCCCGGTGGCGTGGTCGATCAGCTGCTCGAGCACGGCGGTCCCCTCGAGCGCCTCCTAGCGCAGGAGGGCGCGATCGAGCGAGTGTTGGCCCCGGGCGGTGTGCTCGACCGGCTGCTCGATCAGGACGGCCTGATCGAGCAGCTCATGGCCGACGACGGCGTCATCGAACGGCCGAACGCTCGCCGCCGGAAGGCCAAGCCTGAGCCCATCGCCGCGGCCCCCGAGCACGACCTCGAGGTCACTGCCCCGCTGTTCTAGGGCGGCGACTCGGTCAGGACAGCAGTTCGTCGTACGCGGTCGGACTGGAGTCGCGCAGGAACTCCGAGCAGCGGTCCCACTCGTCGTTCTCACCGATGGCGCGAGCAGCCTTGGCCAACAGCGAGAGGCAGACCAGAAAGCCACGGTTGCCCTCGTGCTCCCACGGCACTGGACCGTGGCCCTTCCAACCGTTGCGGCGCAGCATGTCGAGCGAGCGGTGGTAGCCGACACGCGAGTAGGCGTAGACGATCACCGGGTCGGCCTCGGTCGCCACGGCCTGCGACGCCAGGGCCGCCCACGCGATCGGCGAGGCCGGGAATGCTCGGACGGCGTCGACGGGGTCGGTGCCCGCGGCCAGCGCGTCGGCAGCCGGGTCGTGCGGCAAGTGGGTGGGTGGGGGGCCGGCCATCAGGTCGCCGAAGTTGCTCATGGGAAGCATTGTCCCCCTCGGGTGGTTCAGTGTTTCCGTGACCCAGCACTCCGCGCCCGCGGCACCTGAAACCGACAGCTCCGACAAGGACCCCTGGCCGGCACTGTTCGCCCTGTGCCTGGGATTCTTCATGATCTTGGTCGACTCCACGATCGTCTCGGTCGCAACCCCAGCCCTGATCGAAGACCTCCAGGCCGACGTCAACGACGTGGTGTGGGTGACGAGCGCCTACCTGCTGGCCTACGCCGTCCCCGTGCTCATCACCGGGCGTCTCGGCGACCGGTTCGGCCCCAAGCGGCTTTACCTGGTCGGCCTCACCGTGTTCACGATTGCGAGCCTGGCCTGCGGACTGACCGGCTCGATCGAAGGACTGATCGTCGCGCGGGTGGTGCAGGGCCTGGGCGCGGCCATGATCACGCCGCAGACCATGGCGATCATCACCCGCATCTTTCCCGCTCAACGGCGCGGCAAGGCGATGGCGTTGTGGGGCGCCACAGCCGGCGTGGCCACGTTGGTCGGCCCGATCCTCGGCGGCGTCCTGGTCGACGTGGCGGGGTGGGAGTGGATCTTCTTCATCAACGTGCCGGTCGGGATCGTCGGCTTCGTCCT
>JBAUWM010000084.1:0-4759 GCA_049583775.1 Nocardioides sp. | reverse complement strand
AGCCGGGTGCGCGACTTCGACTCCCGCGCCGACTGGGACGCCGCCCTCGCCGCGCGGGTGGCCGACGAACGCCCCGACGTGGTCGTGCTCGCCGGGTTCATGAAGCTGGTCGGCGAAGACTTCTTGGCCGTTCACGGTGGTCGCACGGTCAACACCCACCCGGCCCTGTCGCCGTCGTTCCCCGGGATGCACGGTCCGGCCGACGCCCTGGCCTACGGCGTGAAGGTGACTGGTTGCACGCTCTTCGTCGTCGACGCCGGGGTCGATACCGGCGCGATCATCGCGCAGAGCACCGTGCCGGTGGCCGACGACGACTCGGTGGAGTCGCTGCACGAACGAATCAAGGCTGCCGAGCGGACGATGCTGGTCGACGCCGTGGGCCGGATGGCGCGCGAGGGCTTCCGGGTCGAGGGGCGCAACGTCCGGTTCGGCTGACCCCCGATTCCCCACTAGGATCAGGTCACACGACTGGCGCGGGTGGGAAACCACCGGGGAGTGAATCGGTATGGCCATCGACCGCCTGGGTGGCCCTCCTTCACCACATGAGGAGAGCACTTCGATGTCTGACCAGCGCATCCCGATCAAGCGGGCTCTGGTATCTGTCTACGACAAGTCCGGTCTCGACGACCTGGTCCGCGGCCTGCACGACGCCGGCGTCACGCTGGTCTCGACCGGCGGTTCGGCCAAGCTGATCGCCGACCTCGGCCTGCCGGTCACCAAGGTTGAAGACCTCACCGGTTTCCCCGAGTGCTTGGACGGCCGAGTCAAGACCCTGCACCCGAAGGTGCACGCTGGAATCCTGGCCGACCGTCGTCTTGAGTCGCACGTGCAGCAGCTCGCCGAGCTCGAGGTCGAGCCGTTCGACCTCGTGGTCTCGAACCTCTACCCCTTCACCCAGACCGTCGCGTCCGGTGCCGCACCCGACGAGTGCGTCGAGCAGATCGACATCGGCGGCCCTTCGATGGTCCGCGCCGCCGCCAAGAACCACCCGTCGGTCGCGATCGTGACCTCGCCCGATCGCTATGCCGACGTGCTCGCGGCGCTGAGTGACGGCGGCTTCACACTGGCCCAGCGTCAGCAGCTGGCGGCAGAGGCGTTCGTGCACACCGCGACGTACGACGTGGCAGTCGCCTCGTGGATGGGCAACGTGCTCACCGACACCTCCGACGGCACCGGCTTCCCGGCGTGGGCGGGCGCCACCTGGCAGAAGGCCGCGGTGCTTCGCTACGGCGAGAACCCGCACCAGCCCGCCGCGCTCTACTCGAGCGGCGGCGGAGGCCTCGCCGCGGCTGTACAGCTGCACGGCAAGGAGATGTCGTACAACAACTACGTCGACACCGACGCCGCGCGCAGGGCGGCGGCGAGCTTCGACGAACCGGCCGTGGCGATCATCAAGCACGCCAACCCGTGTGGCATCGCCGTGGGGTCCGACGTCGCCGAGGCGCACCGCCGCGCGCACGAGTGCGACCCGACGTCAGCCTTCGGTGGCGTCATTGCGGTCAACCGCCCCGTTTCGAAGGCGATGGCCGAGCAGGTCGCCGAGATCTTCACCGAGGTGATCGTGGCTCCTGGCTACGAGGACGGCGCCGTCGAGGTACTCCAGGGCAAGAAGAACATCCGGATCCTCGAGTGCGCGCTTGATGCCGTGGCCGGTGTGGAGACCCGCCCGATCAGCGGTGGACTCCTGATGCAGCACGCCGACCGGGTGGACGCCGTGGTCGACGGCGGCGGCGACGATCCCTCCACCTGGACCCTCGCTACGGGTGAGGCGGCCTCTCCCGAGGTGCTCGCCGATCTCGCCTTTGCCTGGAAGGCGTGCCGGCACGCCAAGTCGAACGCCATCCTGCTGGCCAAGGACGGAGCCTCGGTCGGCGTCGGAATGGGTCAGGTGAACCGGGTCGACTCGTGCAAGCTAGCCGTCGATCGGGCGGGGGAGCGATCCCGCGGTGCGGCCGCCGCCTCGGATGCGTTCTTCCCGTTCGAGGACGGCCCGCAGATCCTGATCGACGCCGGTGTGGCCGCGATCGTGCAGCCAGGCGGTTCGGTGCGCGACCAGCTCACCATCGAGGCCTGCCAGGCGGCCGGGGTGACGATGTACTTCACCGGCACCCGCCACTTTGCTCACTAGCCCCCGCGCCAGCGGGGGCGTTGAGTGAGCAGGTCGAGCAGCGACCACGACCGAGGAACGAGGTCGTGACGGAGCATGTCGAGACCCGGTGACCGGAGCGGAGACCTGAACCAGTGAAGCTTCCAGCGGGCCTCATCCCCGCCACCAAGCTGGAGCGCGACCTCGCGCTGCAGTGCGTGCTGTCGGCGTTCGCGACCGGGTCGTTCCTGACCGGAACGGCGGTCTTCTTCACCCGCATCGTCGGACTCAGCGGCGCCCAGGTCGGCCTCGGGCTGTCGGTGTCGGCAGTGGTGACCTTGGCGCTGTCGATCCCGCTCGGGCGATTGACCGACCGGGTGGGTGCCAAGCGCCTGTGGGTGATCAGCTCGATGCTCGAGGCAGCGCTGTACTTCGCCTGGCCGGCGGTCGGCGGGTTCGTGACGTTCGTGCTGCTGCTCTCGGTGCTGGCGTCGGTCGAGACCGCGGCGCGTTCGGCCCGCAACGTCTACCGGATCGCCGTGTTTCCTCGAGAGACCCGTATCCGCGCACTCGCCTACATGCGCGCGGCCCGCAACGTCGGCTACACACTGGGTGCGGGGGCCGCGGGCGTCGCCCTGGGAATCGGCAGCCGCGAGGCGATCATCGCCATCCCGCTGCTCACCGGCGGGTTGCTGGTGCTCAATGCGGTGATGGTCGGCTTCCTGCCGCTGGTGACCAAACCGGCCCCGATCGCCGAGCACGACATGGCGCTGGTGCCGGGCGCGTTCCGCAACATCGGCTTTGTGGTGCTCGGGGTGTGCAACGGCGTGCTGAGCTCGAACCAGGTGCTGCTCAACATCGTGGTGCCGCTGTGGTTGATCGAGCGCACCGATGCACCGCCGGTGCTCTTGGCATGGTTGTTCGGCACCAACACCGTGCTCGCCGTTCTGTTGCAGGTGCGGGCGTCTCGCGGTTCGGAGACAGTCGACGGTTCCTTGCGGGCGGTGCGGTGGTCGGGCTGGGCGTTCGTGCTCTCGTGCCTGGTCATCAGCGTCACCCACGACACGGTCGGCTGGGTCTCGATCGTGCTGATCTGGGTCGGGCACATCACCATCACCGGGGCGGAGCTGTGGCAGTCGGCGTCCGACTGGGGGTTCACCTCCGAGCTCTCCGACCACCGGCGTCTCGGCGACTACCAAGGGGTGTGGGGCGTCGGATACCAAGTCGAGCCGATCATCTTTCCAGCCCTCTACACGTTCCTGGTGCTCGACTGGGGCACGCCCGGCTGGGCCGTGATCGCGGCCATCGGCGTCACCGCCGCTGTGGTGGCGCACCCAGCTGCCCGCGCTGCGGAGAAGTACCTCGTGCGTGTCGGTGCACCGGTCGGCAGCTGACCTCGGTGCCTCCCTAGACTGGCCGCCGTGACTGCGCAACGACTTGATGGTTCGGCCACCCTCAAGGTCATCAAGGCCGAGCTCACCGAGCGGGTACGACTGCTCAACGAGCGTGGGATCCACCCGGGCTTGGGCACCGTGCTCGTGGGTGACGACCCCGGCTCGCACTGGTACGTCGGCGCCAAGCACAAGGACTGCGCCGAGATCGGCATCGAGTCGATCCGCGTCGACCTGCCGGCCACGGCCACCCAGGCCGAGGTCGAGGCTGCGATCGACGAGCTCAACGCCGACCCGTCTTGCACCGGCTTCCTGGTGCAGCAGCCCACCGGCCTCGACGAGTTCGCGCTCCTCTCGCGCGTCGACCCCGACAAGGACGTCGACGGCCTGCACCCCACCAACCTCGGCAAGCTGGTGCTGGGCGAAGCTGGCTCGCTGCCCTGCACCCCGATCGGCTGCATCGAGCTGCTGCGGCGCCACGGCGTCGAGCTGAACGGGGCCGAGGTGGTCGTCGTCGGCCGCGGGCTGACTGTCGGTCGACCGCTCGGTCTGCTGCTCACCCGCCGTTCCGAGAACTCCACCACCACGCTGTGCCACACGGGCACCCGTGACCTGGCTGCGCACGTGCGACGGGCCGACATCGTCGTGGCCGCGGCAGGCGTGCCCGGCATCATCACCGCTGACATGGTCAAGCCCGGCGCGGCCCTGCTCGACGTGGGTGTCTCGCGCGTCGACGGCAAGATCGCCGGCGACTTGGCTGACGACGTCTGGGACGTCGCGGGCTGGGTGTCGCCCAACCCGGGCGGCGTGGGTCCGATGACCCGCGCGATGCTGCTCTCCAACATCGTGGCGCGCGCCGAGCAGCTGGCCGACCAGACCGTGGCCTGAACTTCCGTGTCCGTCGATCCGCTCGAACCGCGCTCCGAACTGGAGGACCGCCGCTACCCCTCGACGATCGGCGGGGCGTTCTACCTCGCGATTCTGCTCACTGCTGCCGGGGCAGTCGCCATCGTGATGACCGGCGAATGGCGCCTGGGGGTCCGGGTACTCGCTTCCGCGCTCGGAGCCGCCGCGGTGCTGCGGCTCCTCCTGCCTCAGAGGGACGCCGGCATGCTGGCCGTGAGGCACCGGCTCATCGACGTCGCACTGCTCGTGGGCGTCGGGCTCGCTCTGTACTGGCTGGCCGGGAGCATCCCCGAGCAACCCTGATCCGCCGGTGGTCGAGCAGCGAACGTCGTCTCGGTGGTCGAGCAGCGAGCGCTAGCGAGCGTCGTCGAGACCC
>JBAUWM010000083.1:0-13806 GCA_049583775.1 Nocardioides sp. | reverse complement strand
GTCGAGGGCTGCCGCGATCTCGGCCTCGATCTTGGGCATCACGACGTCGAGCTGGTCACCGACCAGATCAGTGCAGGGCGAGCCGGTGGGGTCGGCGAGACCCAGACGGGTGCAGCCACCGAGTGCCGTGGTGGCCAGGTCGAAGTCGTTGCCTCCGATGCCGATCGTGACCAGGTCGGTGTCCTCCGACAGCTCGGGCACCTGGGTGGCGACGAGGTCGTCGCTGCTGGCTCCACTGCAGGTGACGTCGGTGACCTCGAGCTCTTCGGCCGCCGCGAGCAGGCTGGCGTAGTTGTTGCTCGACCGCGCGCAGGCGGTGGTGGTCTCCGGAACGCCGGGCGCGGCGGCGTAGGAGTCGCCCATGGCGACGTAGCTGACCCGTTCGTCGGGCTCGGGCTTTTCGTCGTCGCCGGCGCAGCTCGTCGCGAGGGCCAGGCTCGCGACGCACACGAGGGCCGCTCCGATCTTCACGTGCTCGACCCTACGGGTCGACCGCCAACGCGAGGGTGAGGGCCAACACCTCGTCAGGATCGTCGAGACGGTCGCCAAACGCCTCGCGGATCTGCGACATGCGGTACCGCACTGTTTGGGGGTGCACGAACAGGGCGGCTGCCACGTCGTCGCGCCTGCCCTGCAGGAGCAGCCAGTGCCGCAACGTGGTGGCGAGCTTGTCGGCGGTGGCCGGACGCAGGTCGGCCAGGGGGGCCAGCGCTCTCTCGCGCAGGTCGGCGAGGGCCTCGGGGTCGGCGGTCAAGACCAGGTAGGGCAAGTTCGCCTCGGTATCGGTCGGCAGCGCCAGTCGCCGCGCGCGCAGGGCACGGTCGTACGACGACCGCGCCGCCATCCACGGACGCGCTGGGCCAGCCGTCGCCCCGCGACCGTCGAGGGTGCGCAGCAGACGAGCGCGCCGCCGCCCGGCAACATCGGGCACGAGCAGCAGGACGCCGTCGTCGAGGCCAGCCGGGTCGGCAGCTTGCAAGGACTGTGCTGAGACCTCGGCCAGCACGGGTCGCACCTGCGACTCGGGCACGATCACCGCCGTGAGCGTCGTCGGTGGTGCCCAGTCGGCGAGGTCGGCAGCCGCTTGCACGGTCTCGGCCGGTGCCCCTGCCAGCAAGTGCCCGGCCAACCGTTCGAGGTGCCGCTGGCGCACGCGTCCGGTTGTCTCCAGCTCGTCGGTGTGCCCAGCCACGCTGGCCGCCGAGAGTTCGTCGATGTAGGCGAAGACCAGCTCGGCGAAGGCGGCCAGCACCGCCGCGTCCAACCCGACGTGAACGCCTCGCGCCGACATGGCTCGCCAGGAGACACGAGCGCCGATGCGGTAGGCCGAGAGAAGCGCGTCGGTGGACCGTCCGCTGCGGGCCTCGCCGCGCCCGAGTTGGTAGGCGCCCTCGACCGCGGGCGCGGCCGGGGTGCGCGGGTCGGTGCCCATCCTGCCGCTGGCCAGGGAGAGGAACCCGCCGAGGGCCACCTGCACGGCGTTGCGGATGGTCTCGCCCATCGGCCCCGCGAAAGCGTCGGTGTAGCTGGGCACTTCCTCGATGATCGCGGCCACGACGTCTTCGGCGGCCTCGGGAAGGATCGACCTGATCTCTTCGGCTGCCGGGGCCGGGAGAAACACCTCGTGGTGCACCGTTCGGCGGGTTGCGCGGACCATTTCATTCTTTCCGAACAAGAAGTGCCGTGAAGTTCACGTGCAGAGGACAGGAGTTTACTCCCTCGGAGCGGGAGACTAGGTGCATGACCTCGACAGCTCTCCCGCGCGTGGCAACCTCGACGAGCTCGATGCGCTCGCCGCGTCTGCCCCTCACGTTGCGTCAGCGCCTGCGCCACGTCGCCGAGGCCGCCGTGACGCCCCTCGACCTCGACGACGTCCTCGATGTCTTCGCCCCCCTCCGCGGCGGCGCGACCCTGCGCGGGCGGATCGTGTCGGTCACGCCCGAGACGGACCAGTCGGCCACCCTCGTGATCAAGCCCGGCAAGGACTGGGCCGGTCACGTTCCCGGCCAGTACCTCCGCGTCGGCATCGAGGTCGATGGCGTCCGGCTGTGGCGCACCTACTCGCTCACGCACGGTCCGCGGCGCGACGGTTGCATCAGCATCACCGTCAAGGCGATCCCCGACGGCGTCGTGTCCAACCACCTCGTGCACCGCACCAGCCGCGGCCAGATGATTCACCTCGGTCAAGCTGAAGGCGATTTCGTTCTCGGCGACCCGATGCCCGCCAAGTTGCTCCTGGTCACCGCCGGTTCGGGCATCACGCCGGTCATCGGGATGTTGCGCAACCTGTTCTCCAAGGCCGCGCCAGTGGCCACCGACATCGTGCTGCTCCACTCGGCGCTGTCGCGCTCAGAGGTCATCTTCGGCGACGAGCTGCGCGAGTACGCCGCAGCTGGCAGCCTGCGCCTCGTCGAGCTGCACACCGACGTCGACGGCCTGCTCGACGTGGCTGACCTCGACACCATCGTTCCCGACCTCGCGGAGCGCACCACCTTCGCATGCGGGCCGGTGGGACTCCTCGATGCGCTCGAGGAGCACCACGGTCCGCGTGGCTTGCCCCTTCACATCGAGCGGTTCCGCACCGCTCTCCTGGCCGCCGGCGAGGGTGGCACCGTCACCTTCGCCTCCGGCACCACGCTTGAGGCCGACGGATCGACGCCCATCCTCGACGCGGCCGAGAACGCCGGTGTGCTGATGCCCAGCGGCTGCCGGATGGGCGTGTGCTTCGGCTGCGTGCTGCCGCTGCGTGAAGGCGTGGTGCGCGACCTGCGCAACGGCGAGATCACGATCGCTGCCCCCGGCGACGGCGTCGCCATCCAGACCTGCATCAGCGCGGCCGCCGGGCCGTGCCACATCGACCACTGACGCCGGTGGTTGAGGTGCTCCTCGCGAGGAACGAGCGCGGAGCCTCGAAACCCGCTGACCCGAACCGCAATCTCAGGAGACTTCCATGACCGTCATCACCAAGCAGTCCGTCAACCCGACTGCCCACCTCACTCCCGAGGACATCGAGCAGCTCGGCATCGAGCTCGACGCGATCCGCCAGGACATCCTCGACGCCCGGGGTGAGAAGGACGCCGCCTACATCCGCAAGGTCGTCGACGTGCAGCGCAAGCTCGAGCTCGGCTCGCGCGCCGTGCTGCTCGTGAGTGTGTTCCCGCCGGCGTGGATCGCCGGCACGATCGGTCTCAGCGTCGCCAAGATCCTGGAGAACATGGAGATCGGGCACAACGTCATGCACGGCCAGTGGGACTGGATGCGCGACCCGAAGATCCACTCCACCACCTGGGAGTGGGACAACGCCTCCACGTCGGAGAGCTGGAAGCACAGCCACAACGAGGTGCACCACACGTACACGAACATCGTGGGCAAGGACAACGACCTCGGCTACGGCATCATGCGCGTCGACGAGGACCAGCGCTGGCACCCCTTCCACCTCGGCCAGCCGCTGTGGAACTTCATCAACGCCTGCTTCTTCGAGTACGGCATCGCCGCCTACGACCTCCAGCTCGGCAAGAACCTCTCCATCCCCAAGGAGAAGCGCAGCGCCAAGTTCAAGGCCGACGCCAAGAGCACGCTGGCCAAGATCCGCAAGCAGGCCACCAAGGACTACGTCGTCCACCCGGCGCTCTCAATCCCGACCGGCTCGTTCCTGCCGACCCTGGCGGCCAACTTCACTGCCAACCTCGTTCGCAACTGGTGGACGCACTCAGTGATCATGTGTGGGCACTTCCCCGAGGGCGTCGAGACCTTCGAGAAGAAGTCGATCCCCGAGAACGAGACCCGCGGCGAGTGGTACCTGCGTCAGATGCTCGGCTCGGCCAACATCTCCGGCTCCAAGGCCATGCACCTGATGACCGGCAACTTGTCGCACCAGATCGAGCACCACCTCTTCCCCGACCTGCCCAGCAGCCGCTACGCCGAAGCCGCGCCACGGGTGCAGGCGCTGTTCGAGAAGTACGAGCTGAACTACCACCAGGCCTCGCTGCCGGCCCAGGTCTACAGCGCCTGGCACAAGGTCGTGCGGCTCTCCTTGCCCAACGGCTGGCTGGCCACCACCACGCCCACCAACCTGCCGCAGCAGCTGAAGCTGCTCTACGGCATGTCGACCGGCGGCCCCAAGATTCGTCGTGCGGCCCAGGCTCGCCTGGTTCAGTTGGAGAAGCGTCAGAAGGCCGCCACCGCGTCCGAAGCCGCCTGACCTCCGGCCTGATCCGTCACCTCGCAAGCTCGGTGACGGGGCCGGACGTTTGGCGGTTGGTGCCGTAGGAGACCGTTGGAACATGTTTTCCTCTCGGCCTCGCGCTAAATCTCTGGCGGTCCTCTCCGTCGCCCTCGTGTGCCTCGCCGCCACCATGGGTCCGGCCCCGGCCCGCGAGGGGACGGCGACCGCGGCAGCGTCGGCCCCCTCGAAGGTGCTCGTCGACACCCCGGTGAAGATCACCGGGAAGGCCCCGAAGCCCGCTGGGCGCCGAGTGATCCTGGAACGCCGGGTGCCGGGTGGCTGGCTCAAGGTCGACGCTGACAAGACCAACAAAGCCGGCAAGTTCTCCCTGGAGCCGCCGACGGGGTGGTATGCCAAGCACGCCCTGAGGTTGCGGGCACCGAAGACCAAGAAGTCGCAATCGTGGGTGCGCTCCCGCTCGCTCCAGGTCGTACCCAACTACGACACCGTGGGTTCGACGAAGGCCTTCAAGTTCTTCGCCCGCGGCACGCGGTGGGACCCCTGCCGTGCCATCACGTGGGCCTACAACGACAAGGGCGGTTTCGACGGTGCCCGCAGCCTGCTCACCGTCGCCCTCGCTGAGATCACTCGGGCGACCGGGCTGCGTTACAAGTACGTCGGCAAGACGTCGCAAGTCCCACTGAGGGGCAGCGCCGGCAAGGGGCCCGACCTCCTCATCGGGTGGACGACGCCCAAGCGGGTCAAGGAATTGGCCGGCACGGTGGCGGGCGTCGCTCGCTACTACTCGTTCGGTCGTTCGCGCAGCAAGCAGGAGATCTACATCGCTGATGTGGCGCTCGACAAGACCGACATCGACAACCTGGCCAAGACGATGCTGCCCGACGCGAATGGGCGCGCCGGTTGGGGTCAGCTCTTCACTCACGAGCTCGGTCACACCGTAGGTCTCGACCACACGTCGCCCGACAACCAGATGATGAACGCCTTCGTCAGCGAGAAGAACCCGCGTCTGGGCAACGGTGACCTTGCGGGTATGGCCAAGAAGGGTGCGCGCGGAGGCTGCTGGAACCAGACCAATCGTCGACCGGGTCGCGGCCGCGTGGCGGTGCCCGAGCGACGGGTGCCCGACGAAATCCGCTCGACCCCGCCGAGCGCCGTCGACCGCGACGGCGTCCTCGTGATGCATTCCGCGACCGAAGGCTGATGTCAGAGCGGTCGGGATCTGGCCCGATTCGGGTCGCCGTTGGACGGGCTGGGACATGATGGACCTGTGACGACCGCCACACGAGGCGCCGTCCTTCCATGAAGTGAGTGTCCCGACCGTGACTGCTCGTCGTCGTCCTGCTTGCCTGCTCGCCACCCTTGCCCTTCTCGCTACCGGTCTGGCGGTGGGTCCGGGGTCGACCTCGTCGGGGGCAACCGCACTGCGTGCGCCCGCCCAGGCAGAGGGGCGCGCGGCCGGTCCGTTGGCGATCTCGGTGGTGTCGAACCGCCCTGACCTCGTGAGCGCTGGTGACGCACGGGTCGCGATCGAGCTGCCCGCAGGTGTGCGGCCTCGGTCGGTGCGCGTCGAGCTGAACGGGCGCAACGTGACGTCCAGTTTCGCGCGACGTCCCGGCGGAGCGTTCGAGGCGTACCTGACTCGACTCAAGCTCGGGCGCAACGTGGTCACCGCCGTCGCGGGGGCGCGCGCGGGACGCCTGGTCATCACCAACCACCCCAACGGAGGGCCGATCTTCAGTGGCCCGCACTCGACGTACTACCGCTGTCAGGAGTCGGCCCGCGACGAGCTCTGCAACGAGCCGGCGAAGTACCGGTACCTCTACCGCTCGACCAACCCGCTGCAGCCGCGGCTGACCCGCTACGACCCCAAGGACCCGCCCTCCGACCTGGCCATGACGACCACCGACCAGGGCGTCCGGGTGCCGTTCATCGTCCGTGAGGAGACGGGTTACCAGGATCGCGACCGGTACACGATCTTGACGCTGTGGCAGCCTGGGAAGTCGTGGTCGCGCTTTGCTCCCCAGCCACAGTTCAACCACAAGCTGCTGTTCACGCACGGCGGAGGGTGCGGCGCCTCCTACTCGCCGGCCGACCCGCCGCTGGCCGACTTCTCGGGAACCTTCCCGGACGAGACCCCCCTCATCACGCAGTCCTTCATCACCGCGCTCGGTCGCGGATTCGCGGTGGCGACCACGGCACTGGCCAACACCGGGCACAACTGCAACGTCGCCAAGAACGCCGAGTCGCTGCTGATGGTCAAGGAGCGCCTCATCGAGCAGTACGGCACCCTGCGCTACACGATCGGCACCGGCTGCTCGGGGGGCTCGATCGTGCAGCACACCGTGGCGAACGCCTATCCCGGCATCTACCAGGGCCTGATCACCACCTGCTCCTACCCCGACACCTTCACAGCAGGCGCGCAGTTCGCCGACTACCACCTGATGCGGCAGTACTTCGAGGACCCGAGTCGCTGGGCGCCCGGCGTCGTGTGGCTGCCCACGCAGATGGCCGACGTGGAGGGGCACATCACCATCCTGAACGCGATCGTGGCCGACGTCGGCCTCTACCAGGCCGCGCTCAACCCGGAGCACGACTGCTCGGGCACCGAGGCCCCCAAGCGCAACAAGCCGAACACGCGCTACGACTCTGAGATCAACCCACGCGGGGTTCGCTGCTCGGTGCTCGACCTGCTGATCAATCCCCTCGGGCCGCGCCCCAAGCGCGTCTGGACCGCGCAGGAGAAGGCGGCCGGGCGTGGCTTCGGCGGCATCCCCTTCGCCAACCGTGGCGTGCAGTTCGGTCTCAACGCGCTCAAGGGTGGGCGGATCACGACCGCCCAGTTCGTCGACCTCAACGCCAAGCTGGGGGGACTCAGCGTCGACTCCGAGCGCACGAGGGCTCGCACGAGCGGCGACCCTGCTGCGATCGCCAACGCGTACCGCACCGGCCTGATCAACGAGGCCAACCATCTCGACGAGGTGGCGATCATCAACTTCGGCGGACCGGACCCCGGCATCGCGCACGACTACGCCCACGCGTTCTGGACCGAGGACCGGTTGCTGCGCGACCAGGGCCACACCGACAACCGGGTGATGTGGTTCGGCGTCGTTCCGTTGATCGGTGACCTGAGGTGGGCCAACGAGGCACTCGTCGAGATGGACCGCTGGCTGGCCCGGGTGGAGAAGGACCGCTCCAGGTCGTCCTTGGCGGGCAAGATCGTGACCAACAAGCCTGCAGACCTCACCGACCGCTGCGACAACGTGCCCGGGATCCTGCAGGTGCCCGGCGCCGACGACGAAGTGGACTGCGTGCTGCCCGAGTCACTTCAGCTGCGCCTGAGCACGCCGCGTCAGGAGGCCGGAGGGACCCGCCTCAACGACGTGGTGTCCTGCTCGCTGCGTCCCCTCGAGCGCAGCGAGTACGACTTCCTGCTGATTCCGATGACCGACGCGCAGTGGGCGACGTTGAAGAAGGCCTTCCCCTCCGGTGTCTGCGACCACCGCAAGCGTGGCCTCGGCCAGGCCGCTGCGCAGACCTGGCTGACCTACTCCGACCGCGGCGGCGACGTCGTCTACGGAGGCCGCAACCTGCCCAGGATCGCACCGCGACAGGCGATCGGCTGGTCGTCGCCGAGCTTTGCCGAGGCGCTGACCAAGTAGCGCTCAGCCCAGCACTCAGCCCGGCACTCAGCCCGGCACTCAGCCCGGCTCTCGGCCCGGCTCTCGGCCCGGCTCTCGACCCAGGGCCTCGTCGAGCTCGTCGCGACCGCGGATGCCGAGCTTGCGGAAGGCAGAGGCGAGGTGGTTGTCCACCGTCCGCACCGACAGACCGGTGCGCTCGGCGATCTCTCTGCTGCGCCAGCGGTCGGCTGCCAATGAGGCGATCTCCAGCTCGCGGCTCGTGAGCCGCTGGTGGTCTCGCACGACGTCGGGCCACGAGGTGAGGCCCCACGTCGAGTGCAGCTGTACTGCCGCGCGCTCACAGCGTCGCGCGGCCTCCGACTCGCCGCGTTGGGTGTGCAGGGCGGCTGCCGCGCGCCATGCGTGCGCGGCCCGCCCGGGCTGCACCAGCTTCTCCAACAGCCCGGCCGCCGCAGCGAGCGCGATCGGATCTCGGGCGAGCAGGGCGGTCGCGCGGTCAGCGAAGGCGGCCACGAGGGCCGAACGGTCACGCAGCAGCTCGAGGAAACCGGCCGACTCCTCGGCCGGGTGCAGCATGAATGCTTCATCGGCCGCGAGTACCCCGGAGTAGAGCTCCTCGTGCTGCAACGCGTGCTGACCGGCGTCCCACATCAGCTGCGCCGCGGCGGCGCCGTCGGTGAGGCGCAGTCTTTCGGCGCTCACCCGCGCGACGCCGATGCGGACGCGGGGAAAATCCAGCTCTGCGGGGGAGAGCCCCGACACCAGACGCTCGGCCTCCTCCTGGCGCCCCAGCCGCGCCAACGCCCCGGCCAGCAGGGCCTCGCCCGGCAGGGCCAGCCCGGTGACGTCGCGCCAGGCGAGGTGGCGACGCATCTCCTCGCCGAGCTGCACTGATTCTGTGTACTGACCGGCGTGGAAACAGATCTTCGTACGGTTGTACGACCACATGCCCAAGATCGGCCGGCTGTCGGCCAGAGCCCGCTGTTGGTGCGTCAGCGCCACCTCGCGCGCCTCGACGAGCTGCCCGTCGTAGACCAGGGAGAGGAAGTGCGCGAGCACCCGCATCTGCTCCTCGAACTCGACGTCCTCGCCAGCCCACCCCTCCCGGCTAGGCCCAGCCTCGGCCCGCGCGGTAGCGACGTCACCGTCCATCGCAGCGCGCAGCGCAAGCACTACCTGGTCGACCGGCTCATCGGCGTGCTCGGTGCCCACGGCGTCACGCCCCCCGAGCACGATCCGCCGTTGCGCAAGGGCGCCCCGCACGTGGTGACGGGTCGTCTCGTCGACGAGACGCGGCAAGATCGCGCGGATTCGGTCCTCGAGGTCGGTGTCGTCGCTGAGGTTGCCGCCGAGGCAGAAGGTCCACGCTCGAGCGATCTGCACCAGAGCGTCGTCGGTGTCGGCCAGTTCGGCGGCGACGTCCAAGTCAGCAACCGCGGCCGCCACGTTGCCGGTGTCGAGGAAGGCGCCGGCGCGGACCATCAGCATCGGCACAGTCGGGGATGTCGAGCTCAGCACGGCGAGCGCCGGGCGTGGGCGGCCGCGTCGGAGCAGCCAGTCAGCGGTGGCAACGGTCGACTCGTCGTCGGTGATCACGTCGGCCAGCACGCCGAGCGCCTGCCGCTCGACGTCCCAGCCCGTGGTGGGGATCAGCTCAAGTGCGCTGCGCGCCGAGGCGCGGCCCCGGGCACCGGTGAACACCTCGGGCACGAGGTCTGCCACGAGGGGCCCGGCGACTGACACCTCGTAGCCAGCATGGTCGGCGAGTCCGCGTCGAGCGAGGTCGGCCCCCACCTCGACCGACAGGGATGTCGCTGGCAGCCGACCGGTGACCACCAGGCTCTCCAGCGCTGTCGTCGACTCGACCGAGAGGTCCGTGAGATCGACACCGGCCAGCGCCCGGGCGCGCTCGGTGACGACGAAGCCGTCGATCCGACTGCCGCCGGCCGTCTGTCGCACCCGCCCGGCGTCCTGAGCTGCGACGACGAGCTCGAGAGCCAGGCCCGGACTGCCCGCGGCACGAGCCACCAGTGCCCGCGCATCGGGAACGGCAAGCCGTGCGCCCAACTCGACGGCTACCAACCGCAACAGCGCCTCATCGTCCAACGGCTCGAGGATCACCACTTCGAGGCTCACCTCACGCACGGCGTCCGCCACTACCGAGGGCAGCTCGCTGCGGCTCGGCGCGCTCAACACGACGGGGACGCCGGCACGCAGCGCCTGAGCGAGCAGCACCGCCGAGGCCTTGTCGAGCAGGTGTGCGTCGTCGACGAGCAGGCGCCGGTCGGCGGCCTTGAGACGCCGCGGCACCTCGCTGTAGACGGCCAGGGCCTCCATCGGCTCACCCGTCTCGTCACGCGGGATGAGCTCGGCGAACGGCACCAGCGGGGTGCCACCAACCGACTCGCGCCCACGCACCAGGTGGCGGCTGACGCCCTGTGCGAGGTGGTGCAGCACGTGCGTGCGCCCCGAACCAGGACGGCCCAGCACCAATGAGGCCTGGCCCGCATCGAGGCGCTCGCGAAGACGTTGAACCTCCGCCGGACGCGCTTGATGCTCCATCGGCGTCAGCGTAGGGGCCCCGACGGGCCGCGCGGTGACGGTCTCTGGAACTGGCTCGGGCATCCGGTGCCTCTCTCCTGGGCCTACCGGACCCTGATCAGGCGATCGGTGGCCTCACTGTGCTGACTCCCCCCGGCCGAGAACATGAGTAGCGGCTACCTACTCTGCGCTGGCGCGCCACTCCGCGACGCGACGCACAGACAGAACGCCATGTCATCTAGCCAGTCATCTGGCGATTTCTGGCGGCGATTTCTGGCGGCGTCGCAGGGCCGTGAGCAGGTGCCAGACCGCGAGACCGAGGCACCTGCCGACCTGGGCAAGCCCGTCACAGCGGCCTGCCTCGACATCCTCGGTGCAGTCTTGGCTCACGCACTCGCCCCCGGGTAGCACGGGAGACCACTAGCCTGCTCCGGTGAAGTTCGCGCGGACGCTGACCCTGCTCGTCGGCCTCTTGCTCGTCTGGGCCTTTGGTCCAGTCGTGCTGGTGCTGGCGCTGGCCTCCTTGGGTCTGCGCCGGGTGCGTCGCTGGCTGCGTCCGACCCGCCGAGCGCTGGGCATCGGTGTCGCGACCGTGCTCGTGGCGACCGGCGTCGTCGTCCTACTGCCTGACGGCTACCTGCCCATCCCGCCCGGAGCAGGCGCCTGGGTGACGCCGGGGTACGTCGGGCGGCCGGCCACTCCCGAGCCGATCGCGATGAAGCTGCCCCAGCACCCCGGGTTGGCGCCCAACGGCATGAGCGCGATGCACAACGACGGCTGGTCGAGTGATGCCTACGCCGGGCCCGGTCCGCTGGGCCGATCGCCGGAGGTCGACACAGCTTGGTACGGCATCAAGGAGTGCGCCACTCTCGCATTCGACTCCCAAGGTCAGATGATCGCGCTCTGCGGCAACCTGCGTGGCGCGATCATGCACGTCGTCGACCCCGAGTCGATGCGCCCGCAGGCCACCTTGGTGTTGCCCGAGCGCGGCGACGGCAACGGCAAGAAGCCCTGGGAGAACCTGTGTGGCGGGTCGTACTTCTACCTCGACTGGCTCGACCGAGCCGTCGTCGCCACGACCGACCGCCGAATCGTGACGATCACCACGAGCAACGCCGAAGGTGAGCCTGACTTGGCGATCGAGTCGTCGATCGACCTGTCCGACCACATTCCTGACGACGACTGCCTGATCGCGCTGATGCCGGACTGGACCTCCGGCGCCACGTGGTGGGTGACCAAGAACGGGTTGGTGGGCACCGCGACCCCAGACGCGGTCGCGGTGCGCGACCTGGGTGAGGAGATCGCGAACTCGATCTCGGTCGGCGAGGACGGCGGCGTCTACGTCGTCACGACCGAGCAGTTCTACAAGCTGACCGCGGCGCCCCGCGAGCCAGCGATCGCGTGGGAGACCACCTACGACCGCGGTACCCGCCTCAAGCCCGGCATGATCAGCCAGGGGAGCGGCACCACCCCGACCCTCATGCCCGACGGGCTGGTCGCGATCACCGACAACGCCGAGCCACGGATGCACGTCCAGTTCTATCGGCAGGACGACGGCGGACTCGTCTGTCAGGAGCCGGTCTTCGATGACGACGTGAGCGCTTCGGACAACTCGCTGATCTCCGTGGGCGACGGCGTCATCGTCGAGAACAACTACGGCTACAGCAGCCCGCTGCGCACCATGTTGGGCCGCACGACCACCGGAGGCTTTGCGCGCGTCGACGTCGACTACGACCCCGAGGCCCGCACGGGTGAGTGCACGACGGCCTGGACCAATGAGGTCGACGGTCCGACATCAGTCGCCAAGGCCTCGCTCGCCAACGGGTTGGTCTACGCCTACACCAAGCGCAGCAGCCTGCTCGGGGTCAACGCCTGGTACCTCAGCGCGATGAACGCGCGCACCGGCGAGCTCGAGTTCGCCGTCCGCACCGGCATCGGCCTGATGTTCAACAACCACTACTCCGCCGTCACCCTCGGCCCCGACGGATCGGCCTACGCAGCCACTCTCGCCGGCATGGTGCGGGTGCGCGACACGTACTGAGGGCGCTGGTTCGTACGGCAAGTGCGAGAAACGCCTGCCGGCCGGCGAAACTCGCGCCAATGGGCGCTGGTTCGTACGGCTAGTGCGAGAAACGCCTGCCGGCCGGCGAAACTCGCGCCAAACGGCGCTAGTTCGTACGACAAGTGCGAGAAACGCCTGCCGGCCGGCGTTTCTTGTGCACGATGGTGCGGCCGGCATGGTCGGCGACCTCGGCCGGCGTCCAGGTATCTGATGGCCGTGTCGTTGGCCCCGTCAGGGGGTGGTGGCCATCGAGTCGAGCACTTGCTGCCCCAGCGACTGGTCGCCGCTGATCGTGACCGCGCCGGCTGCCGGGGGGCGACGGCCGCCGGCGAGCAGGATGAACGTCTCGCGATCCATCGACAGGCCAAGGGTGGGTTCGCCCACGACCTCGGTCAGACGCTCGCCGCGGCCGGCGTCGTTGATGGCGAAGGCGATCGGCTCGCTGCCGGCCACCGTGAGCACAGCGGTCGTGCCGGGAGCAGCGCCCACCTTCTTGCCCAGGATGAAGCCGAAGCTCTCCATCAGGTACTCGGCCGTGTGCTTGGCCGCTGGGGAGTCCATGCCACCGGGCAGGTCCACGGCTCGCCGGACGTCCTGCTCGTGCATCCACACATCGAGCGGACGGTTGCGCAGCAGCAGCTCCCACGTCCACGGCACGCCGGCAAAGACGACCTCAGGCTTCTCCTGTCCATCTGTGGGCGGGTTGGCCAGCAACCAGTCGTGGCGTCGCGTGGTCACCTCGCGCAGCTCGGCGATGATCGCCTCGGGGGTGTGGTCGCGTCGGTTCACCACGCCGATCTCGGTGTAGAGGCCCATGAACCCGGTGACGTGCGGGGGCTCGCCGACGTCGGCGGTCTCCTCCGGGTTGCCCGACAGGATGCTCTCGAGGTGGGCAGTGTGGGCGGCGCAGGCGCGCACGTCCCACCCGGCGAGGTCAGTCGGCGTCGTCCACTGCGCCGCGGGCACCCGTTCGAGCAAGTCGATGAAGTCGGTGATCGCGTTCCACCACACCTCGATGTAGCCGGACAGTCGCTCCTGATCGCTCATGAGTCGACCTTAGCCAGCGCCTTCACCCGCGGGCGAGTCCGATCGCGATGGCCAGCATCGTCAGCCCGATCAGGACGTCGAGCACCTGCCACGCCCGCGGCGTCGACAGCACGCCGTGCGCCAGCCGAGCACCGAATCCGAGGCTGGTGAACCACAACAGACTTGCTGCCCCGGCGCCGGCGGCGAACCACCAGCGCCCGCCGTGGGGCTGGCTGTTCGCGATCGAGCCGAGCAGCAGCACGGTGTCGAGGTAGACGTGCGGATTGAGCCAGGTGAGTGCGACCGCCTTGGTCACGGCGGCGCGCCGGGTGCCGCCGTCGCCGCGAGCC
>JBAUWM010000082.1:0-6835 GCA_049583775.1 Nocardioides sp. | reverse complement strand
TGCACGCCGGCCAGATGATCATCGTCGCGGCCCGGCCAGCGATGGGGAAGGCCCTGGCGCTCGACACGCGTCTGCCTACGCCGTCGGGATGGACCACGATGGGCGACGTAGCCGTAGGAGATGAGCTCTACGACGCGCAGGGTCGCTCCACCCGGGTGGTGGCAGCTACCGAGGTGATGGTCGGTCGCCCGTGCTACGAGGTGGAATTCTCTGACGGGTCGGTAATCGTCGCCGATGCGGAGCACCAGTGGCTCACCGAGACCCGCTCGGCGCGCAAGTCGAAGTGGGCCGCCGCCCGGCAGCACAACCGGCTGCGCAACCAGCACGTCTTCCCCTCAGTGGTCACCACCGAAGAGATGGCGGCCACGGTGCGCGTCGCCGCCGACCAACGCGCCAACCACGCCGTGCTCAACGCCGCGCCACTGGTAGGGGGTCTGCCCAGCGGGGACTTGCCGCTCGCGCCCTACGTCCTCGGCGCATGGCTCGGCGACGGTCACTCGGGAGGCAACCGGATCACCTCCGAGACCGATGAGATCCCGATGTACATCGAAGGCTGCGGCTACGAGGTGCACCCTCAGTCGGGCATGAACTACGGGATCGTGCTGCCGGCTGATGACACGTCGGGCGCGACGTTCACCGGCCTGCTCCGCAAAGTGGGGGTCTTCGGTGACAAGCACATCCCGGTCAACTACCTGCGGGCCGACGAGACCAGTCGTCGCGAACTCCTCGCTGGGCTGATGGACACTGATGGCACGGTGGTCAGGGGAGTCGGGTCGTGTCAGTTCGCGGTGACGAACCAGCGTTTGGCCGACGACGTCTACGAACTCATCGTCAGCCTCGGCTACAAGTGCGGCCGACGACGCAAGCGTGTGCGCGGACGCGCCGAAGAGAGCTCAACCTGCTTCATCCTCAACTTCTCAACGACCGACGACGTTTTCCGCCTCCAACGCAAACACCAGTTGCACAAGGAGCAGCGCCCAGAGACGACGGCGCGCATCGGTCGCCGCTATGTGGTGGCCGTGCGTCCGGTCTCGTCAGTGCCGGTCCGGTGCGTTCAGGTCGACAACGAGGAGCACCTCTACTTGGCTGGCGAGTCGATGATTCCGACCCACAACTCAACGTTTGCGCTTGATCTCTGTCGCTCGGCGTCTATCGCCAACAACTTGAGCAGTGTCTTCTTCAGCCTCGAAATGACGCGGTCGGAGATCTCCATGCGTCTGTTGTCGGCCGAGGCGAAGGTGCCGCTCAACCACATTCGCAACGGCAACATGAGCCAGGACGACTGGGACAAGCTGGCCCGGCACATGGGCAAGGTCTCCAGCGCCCCGATGTTCATCGACGACAGCCCGAACATGACGATGATGGAGATCCGCGCCAAGGCGCGACGCCTCAAGCAGCGTCACGACCTGCGCCTGATCGTGATCGACTACATGCAGCTGATGACTTCAGGCCGCAAGGTCGAGTCTCGTCAGCTCGAGGTCTCGGAGTTCTCCCGGCAGATCAAGCTGCTCGCCAAGGAGCTCGAGGTGCCGATCATCGCGCTCTCGCAGCTCAACCGTGGCCCCGAGCAGCGCGGCGACAAGCGCCCGATGATGAGCGACTTGCGTGAGTCCGGCTCGCTCGAGCAGGACGCCGACATGGTGATCTTGTTGCACCGCGACGACGTCTACGAGAAGGAGTCGACCCGCCCCGGCGAGGCCGACCTGATCGTGGCCAAGCACCGTAACGGCGCCACACGCGACATCACGGTCGCCTTTCAGGGTCACTACTCGCGCTTCGTCGACATGGCGCACTAGGCGCCTGCTGTTGCCGACGACGGCTGAAATCTGCAATGGATCGTTCCAATCTGCAATGCGTTGCAGATTCGCACACCTGAAGTGCGACGCGTCTTACCAGTGCTGCCCGTTCCCAATCCAGTCGGGTTCTGGTCCTGCGCATCGCAGACCGACATCACCAGCGAGCACACGCGCAGAGGACTCGACAGCGCCCTCGCCACCCGTCAACTACGACATTCCCCACGGCGCGATCTCCGGCGTAAGCATGGGCGCCCTGGCCGACTCGCCACAACCCTCATCGCTGCCGCCGCTGGCACCCCCTCGAGCCTGTGGCTGCTCCGACCGCCAAGCATCTCCGTCCACACGATCGACGACCTGCAACCCGCCACCTGACACCGGTCAAACCGCTGAGCGTCACCCAGGTCCGATAATCGCGACCAGACCTGCCTGCCAGCAGCCCATCCGCGGCGGCGGTATGACACGTCAAGCGATGAACCCAGGCAGCGGGATGCCGTAGCGATCGCGGCGGTGCCCCCTCAACCCTGGCTGACGAAGGCGGCTTCACAGTTACGTAGTTAGTTGCGCGATCACTTCAAACGAGCGGATAGGCGCATCAATCGGCCCGGGGCCAAAGTGCCGCAAAAGTGCTTCCTCGGCTATCGCCGTTGCCTCCGGGAGGCTGAGGGTCTCGTGATTCTCGATCGCAGCGCGCAGTGGTGTGCCTTGGCAGAAGGCCGTTGAAGCTTGGGACGCGGTCGTGCGGCTCGTCCCGTCCACGGCCGTGATCCTCGCGTCGGGCATGCCAGCAGCCTGGAGGTCAGCCAGGATCTGGGTGGATGAGAAGTAGCCGTGCGGCGTTCGGCTCATGAAGACCAGTGGATTCTTCGGAGCCGCTGCGACGAGTGCGGATTGGATCACAAAGGTGACCTCGTTGTTCTCGATCCGGTCCCAGGTGTTGAAGACGAAGGACCCGCCTGGTCTCAAGACCCGACCAGCCTCGCGGTACCCGCGGACGCGATCGGGAAAAAACATCACGCCGAACTGACACGCCACGACATCGAATGTCTGGTCATGAAAGGGCAGATCGAGGGCGTTGGCCTGCTGCCATGTCACCGCCGTGGCTCCCTGACCGTGACGGGCCGCTGCGTCCAGCATCGGTTGGTTCAGATCGGTCGCAGTGATGGTTGCCTCGGGGCAACTCTGGACGAGCGCCCGGGTGAGCGCGCCCGTGCCGGCTGCAGTCTCCAGAATCTCCATCGGGGACAGGTCTGCGACTAAACCCGCCAATCTATCTGCAGCTGCTTGAAAGATCATCGGGACAAGAAGGCGCTCGTATAGATCGGGTATGGGCCCGAGAAACTCAGCGTCCCGGTCCAGTTCGTCGCCGTCGACCACCTAGCCAAGGTTACTCCGGTGCTGCCGTCGAACCAGGGACGATAGCCACGTCCTACCGAATGATCCGGGGCGACGCAGTTCGCTGGCGCGTCATTCTGAGCGTGGAGACGCTGCAGTCCTGGGGTCAGACTCCTGCGACGTAGGCGGTGAGGAAGTGGACGCCGTGTCGGTCGAGATTGACGCGGGCTCGGTCGTAGTGCTCGGTGGTTCGGGGGTCGGCGTGCCGGGCGAGGATCTGTGCGTCCCGTAGCGGGACGCCGGCGTCGAGGGCGTTGGTAATGGCTGCGTGGCGAAGGGAGTGCGGACTGATGTGTCTGGGGATCGCCGCGGCACGAGCGATCCGTTGGACCATGCGGTAGACGTCACGCCGGTCGATCGGGTTACCTGTAAGCGGCCGCAAGAGCAGGGAGCCGCTGACCCTTTCGCCTCGGCAGGCTTCCAGGACGCGCAGGACTGGGACGGTGATCGGCATCGTGGCTGGCTTGTCGCCCTTGCCGACAAGGTGCAGGACGCGATGTCCGCGCAGTGTCTCGGCGTAGTCCTCGATCCGGACTGCGGCGGCCTCTGATGCTCGTAGGGCGTTGATTCCGAGGAGGTAGGCCAGCGCTCCGTGGTGGACGGTGATCGTCTGTGCGACTTGTAGGAACCGGATGAGTTCGAGTCGGTCGAGGCCTTGGGTGCGGGACTCGTCGCGATGGACTTCAGGTAGGCGGGCGTAGACCGCCGGGTCGGAGGGAGTTGTACCGTCGATGTGTGCGAAACGGAAGTAGCCGCGGACGCCGTGCATCATGGTGTTGATCTATGAGGCCATCAGTCCTACTTCTCCCAGGTGTCTGACATACAGCTCGATGTGAGCTCGCTCGATTCCGATGAGCGCGTCGAGACCGTTCGACTCGCACCAGCCGAACCATCGGCGCAACTGGTAGGCGTAGAGGTGGTGCGTTGGACCGCGGTAGCGGGCCAAGAACGAGACCGCGGCCAGCTGGGCTGGGGTCATCGTGGCTGGTTGGAATGGCAGTAGCGCTGTTGGGTGCTGTGCTTGGTCTGACATGGTCGACTCCGCGGCGGGGCCGTAGTGGCTCGCCGCATCCGCCGCCGACGCGACGAGACCCTTGAGGGCACCGTAGAACTTGGCGAGCGGGCGCCCGTGCGGCGGAAAGACGCGGCTTCTGGACGCCCGAATCGCGGCTACTACGAGACGCGTAGGAAGCGCAGGCTGGCCCTGCCCATCGCTCAGGCCTCTGCCCTCACCTGCGGGACACCTCGATCCTCGTGGGCGTTGTGGCAGCGAGATCCGCCCCGGTTCTTGATCAGGTACTGCTGGTGACACCAGCGAATACGCGCAGCTCGTTCTACGTGATGAGCTGTCGTTCGGTCACGACTGATGATGGTCCGACAGGCGCGTACAGCTTGATCGGGAAGTGAACGCCCTTTACCACTGCCTCACCGCGTTCCTCACAGGGAACGGTGCCCTTGATCTGGTGCCAACTGGCCTGGGAGAGCAGGATCGAGCCAGGTTCGCACTCGGCTTGGATGCGGGCCGCGATGTTGGTCTGGAGTCCGATGGCGGTATAGGTGGCGCGTCCGTCAGAGCCGAAGGTGCCGACGGAGAGCACCCCGGTGTTGATCCCGACTCTGGTGCGGAGCTCGTGGTCCAGGCCGATCTTGAACCAGCGCTCGTTCAGCACGGGCATGCTTGCTTGGATCTCGGTTGCAGCGGCGACGGCTGCAGCGACCTGGTCCTCGGGCGGCTGCCTCACGGGCGCTCCGAAGAGAGCCATCACGCCATCGCCGGCGAACTCGTTGAGAGTCCCGCCGTGCCGTTCCACGATGTCGGCCATCGTGGCGAGGTACTCCTGCACGATCTGTGCCAAGGACTCGGGGTCCAGAGAGTCCGCGGTGGCGGTGAACCCGACGACGTCGGAGAACAAAACAGTGATGCGGTGGCGTTGGGGTGCGTCGACACCTGCCTCGTTGCCCGTCTCGATCGCGTCGGCCACCGACGGTGGCGTGAAGCGGCGAATGAGGCGTCGCTGGAGAAACATCTGGCGGGCCCCTTTCTCCAGTAAGTAGGCAGTCAGAATGGCCAGGGAGTAGAAGTTGGCCAGGTAGGCGAAGTTGAGGACCCAGGTCTCGGCGCTGGCATCCTTGGCTGCCAAGGTCCAGACCAAGGCCGGGACCATGAGCGCGGCACCGAGGGCTGTTCGGAGGATGCCCACTCGGAGAAGAGCGGCGAGCCACACCATCGCCAGCGGCGTTGCCAGGGTGATGTAGAGGCTCGGGAAGTCGGCCACCACCGACATGACCGACCACGTCCAGACCGTGGCGACCATGGCGACGGTCATGACGTCGCGCTGGTACGGCAACCACCAGGATCGGAAGGTGCACCACAGCAGACCGAGGGTTGCCACTTCTTGAACGGCATGGATCAACTCGGCCTGGAACAGTCGGTGCTCGGCTACCAGGGCGTGGATCGCGGTGAAGGCCACGGTCAGGACCAACCCGGCCGACGTGCCCGCACGAACCGAGGGCAGCGCGGCCTGTCGGTCCGCCGCTAGGAATGCATCCTCCAGGGCAGCGTCATCGAAGGCGAGCCTGGGATGACGCATTCCGCGAGCATAGCGGCGGACCGCTTGGGTGGGTCCGCGCCGAGATAACGGCACATCCGGATCTCGGCTACTTGTTTCATTGACGGCATGACCGGTATCTGACGAGGCTCGGTCTAGGCGTTCGGGTTTGTCGCTCTCATTTCGGCTGCTCACCTCGGTGTGGCTCTCATTTGGCCTGCGCATCCCCGGACGTCGCCAGGGCCGGGAGAGGCTCAAGAGGGGTTTGCCCAGCTCGAAGTAGCGTTGCCCTCCCAGCTCGACAACCCATCAGGTTCGAGTTCGGAGGACACCATGAATGAGGCATCACCTCGAGTAGTCATTGGGATGGACCCGCACAAACGCTCGGTCACGATTGAGGTCATGGCCAGCGACGAAACCATCCTCAGCAAAGGTCTGCGGTTCGGTACCGACCGCGAAGGACACGACGCTATGCGTCGCCACGTCCGCGCCTGGCCCAACCGCGTCTGGGCCATCGAGGGCTGCCAAGGCATCGGACGCCACGTCGCCAACCGACTCCTGGACGAAGGCGAGATGGTCGTCGATGTCCCACCGAAGCTGTCAGCCCGTGCACGGGTCTTCGCGACAGGGCAAGGCCGCAAGACCGACGCCACCGACGCACACTCAGTCGCCTTGGTCGGGACCCGGATGAGTGGACTGCGTCCGGTCGTCAACGACGAGCAGCTCGCGGTACTACGGCTCCTGGTCAACCGCCGCCGTTCCTTGGGCGAGGAGCACACCCGCAAGACCTCACAAGTCCATGCCCTGTTGCTCGAACTCATTCCAGGCGGCGCGAAGAAGGACCTCTCAGCCGCCCAAGCCAAGGCGCTGCTTGCCACCGTCCGACCCCGCGATCTCGCTGGCAAGACCCGTCGTCGCGTGGCTGCCGAGTTGGTCGCCGACCTCGAGAAGATCTATGCCCGCAAGAAGGCCGCGAACAAGGAACTCAACGCACTGGTCGCAGAGACCGGAACCGGGTTGCTGGACCTCAAGGGCATCGGGCCTTCAGGCGCCGCCAGGCTGCTCATCGAGGTCGGCGACATCACCCGCTTCCCCGAC
>JBAUWM010000081.1:0-2160 GCA_049583775.1 Nocardioides sp. | reverse complement strand
GCCGAAGCGGGCGCGAGCGGCCGACGCCGCCGTGGCCGAGCGCCCGGCGATCGGGCGACCAACCGACGAGGCGAGGGCCGAGGCAACCATCACGCCCAGGAGAATCCCGCCGGCCAAGAAGCTCATGCCGACGATGGTCGTGAGCACGATGATGATCAGGCCGTTGATGAAGTCGACCCAGCGGTCGGCATACCGAGCGAAACGGTCGGCGTCGAGGGCTCGGGCGACCACTTCGCCTGGAGGTGTGCGGGCGAGGCGCTGCTGCTCGGTCTGCCCGACCAGGACCGACATCCGAGTGCGCAGTCGCACCTCGATCCACCAGTGCGGGTAGCGCAGAAACGCCTCGGCCAAGATGAGCGGCGCCGCGATCAGAGAGACAGCCAGCAGCGCCGACCACATCGCGGGGGTCTCGCCGCGTTGCAGCGACTCGACCAGGCGCCCCCAGATGAGTCCGGTGAAGAGTCCGTAGGCGCCAGTGATGGACGCAAGCAGGAAGAGCGCCGCGCCAGCGATGCCCCACTCGGGGCGGATCTTGAGGGCGTGGGAGATGCCACGCGCCAGGCTCGGACCCGTGCCTGGATCGCGCGCGGGGCGGGCCTCGCCCGTGCGGCGCACTCCCCCGATGTTCGAGGCGGAGTCCACGTGGTCGATGGACTCATCGGATGGCTCCACGGGGTCGAGCTCGTCAGGCCCCCCTGCCTCCAAGAGACGACGGAACGGCCCGGGGCGGACGGCCAGCTGCTCACGTGGACCGTGGTCGATCACCCGTCCGGCGTCAAGGACGGCGACCTGCTCGGCGCGCGCGGTGGTCGAGAGGCGGTGGGCCACGAGGAGTCCGGTGCGACCGGCCACCAGCCGGTCGGCCGCCCGCACGACCAACGCCTCGGTGAGGGGATCCATCCGTGCGGTCGCCTCGTCGAGCACGACGACGGAGACGTCGCGCACGAGCAGGCGCGCGAAGGCGACGAGCTGTTCCTCGCCGGCCGAAAGCGTGGTGCCCCCAGGGCCGAGCAACGTGTCGAGGCCTGCTGGCAGGCCGGCCACCCACTCGTCGAGGGCGAGCTCGGAGACAGCCGCCTCGATGCGGGCCCGGGGCAGGTCGGCGAAGAGCGTGATGTTCTGGGCCAGGGTGCCGGCGATGATCTCGGTGCGCTGGGTGACGACCCCGACCTCAGCGCGCAGCTGCTGCAGGTCGAGATCGCGGACGTCGACGCCGCCGAGGAAGACCGTGCCGGGCCGGGGCTCCATGGCCCGCGACAGCAGCGAGGCGAGCGTTGACTTGCCGGAACCGGTGCGCCCGACCAGGGCGCAGGTGTGGCCCGCGGGGACGACCAGATTGACGCCCTCCAGGGCGAACGTGCCGTGCGCGTAGGCGAAGGTGAGGTCTCGGAACTCGAGGTCGAGTGGCCCGTCGGGCACCGGGAGGCCCCCGACTGGCTCGGGCGGAGACTCGAGCAGTTGGCGCAGTCGGATGATGGCGCCGAGACCCTCCTGCAGATCGGGCAGGTGGCGCGCGAGCTGGTCGATCTGACCTACGAACGAGGAGGTGACGAGGAACAGCGTGACCAGTCGCGCGACCGACAGGTCACCGTCGACGACCAAGGCGACGCCGACGAGCGAGATGCCCGCCAGCAGCGTGTGGAGCAGGACGCCGGCCCGTCGCGTGATCTGGATCTCGACCTCGAGCACCCGAGTGAGCTTGTCGTGGGTGAACGCCGACAGCGCGGCCAGTCGGCGCACCACATAGGCCTGCCCGAGGCTGGTGCGCAGGTCGTCACGACCGGCGACACCTTCCTCGAAGGCGGCCGCGTGATCGGTCCAGGCCATTTCTTCCTCGACCTTGCGGCGCGCCACCTCTGGCAGCAGTCGGCGCACGACCGCGACCGTGATCAGGCCGAAGAGGGGAAAGAGGAACCATGCTGGCCACCAGGTGAGCCCGGCGACGATCCACATCGGGACCGTGCCGAAGACCGTGCGGAGCGCATCCCACACCTGACGGCGGACTACCGAGCCGACTTCCCAGGTGTCGTCGTCGACGCGGTCGAGAATTTCGCCCACGGCCTGCTCGGAGAGGGTCTCCAGAGGCTGGTGCATGGCCGCCGCCAGCAAGTCAGCACGCAGCCGACCCTCCGCGCGGTCGCACACTCCTGCCCACACGGT
>JBAUWM010000080.1:0-1976 GCA_049583775.1 Nocardioides sp. | reverse complement strand
CGAAGAACACCTTGTCGGTGGTCGGCGCCTTGGGCAGCACGCCGGACTCCTGCAGCGAGTCGGGCGAGAACTCGAGCTTGAGCTAGCCCCCGTTGCTCGGGTCGGACGAGTCGAACACGACAGCCTTGGACGCCGTGGCCGTGCCGGCGGTGGCCGTCACGTTGGCCGTGGCCTTGCCGTCGTCGTCGAAGTCCTCGTCCTTCTCGATCGCCAAGGTGAAGTTGACGACGCCGTTGGCGTCCGTCTTCCTCGTAATCTCCGTGCCCTCATTCTTGAACGTGCCGTAGTCGGCGCCGGAGGCAGCGGCCGGGTCGGCCTTCAGGGCCGCCTTGTTGGCCGCGTAGGTGGTGAAGAAGCCCGAGTCGGTCTTCAGGGTGACGTTCTGGTTGGCCAGGTTGTCGCCGCCAGCCGTCTTCAACGTCACCGAGGAGTTGACCGGGCGACCAGGTGCAGCGTCGCCATCGAGCGGCGTCGGGTCGGCGATGGTCAGGTTGCCCGCGGTCACCGACTTCACGAAGTCGACCTTCTGGTCGTTCTTGGTGGCTCCGGCATTGCCGACGCCCGGGGTGGCCGCCGAGGTGGCATCAAGGTCTCCGCCCAGCTCGACAGGCTGCGGGGTCTCCGCGACGTCCTTTATCGTGGCCGAGAACGCGCCCGTGGCGGTCGTCGTGACCTGAAGGGCGTTGCCCACCGTGTTGTTGGCCTGCACCAAGCCTGCGTCGCCGGCCCCGTTGGGGTCGGTCTCCGCGCCCTTGCTGTAGGCGAGGTCGATCTTGCGGCCCGGAAGACCGGTGCCGTCAGCGAGCGCGAGCTTGCCGTTGATCGGGGCCGAGGTGCCGGCGAGCACCTGCTGCGGGCTGGCGTCGTCGTAGGTGATCTCGGCCTGCCCGGCCTTGACGGTGAGCACCTTCGACTCGGCGATGGCGCCGTTGCCCAGCTGAGGCTGCAGTGCCGCGAAGAGCTCGTAGGTACCCGCCTCGGCCGGAGCCGTCGTGGGCAGCGGGATGGTCGCCTCGCCGTTCATGTCGGTCGGCACGGTGCTCTCACCCGTGGCAGGGCTGCGGACGGTCGCGGGCGCGCCGTCGAACGGCGTGATGACCCAGTGGTACTGGACCGTGCGCGGCAGGAGGCTGCCGAAGTCGTTGCCCGCCTGGTCCTGGACCTGGACGGTGATGTCGCCGAGGGCGTTCTCGTCGTAGTCGAACGCAGCACCGTCGGCCGAGTTGCCGACCAGCGTCGTCGGAGCCGGCGAGTACGACGTCACGGCGACGTCGTCGGAACGCTTGTCACCGACACCGGCGTCGTAGCCGTCGCCGGCGTCGGCGTTCGCGTAGTAGAACCGTGATGCGCCAGCGGGCTGGGCGAACGTCGCCTTGCCGTTGGCGTCGGTGTACTGGGCTGCGCCGCCCGTGGACGCACGCACCTCGGCGCCGGCGATCGGGCGCTGGCTGCCGTCGACCACGGTGACGGTGACGGTGGCGGTGTTGGAGCCGGAGACCTGGGTCTTGTCGGCGACCGCGGTGACCGTCGCGATCTGCTGCCGCTCCAGGGTGTAGGCCTCGGTGTCGTCGGTGTCGCGCTCAGCGCCGACCACGATCTGGTTCACCGGGTTGGACGGGCTGGTGTCGAAGGGGTAGCCGTCGATGTCGAGCACACCAGCGAAGGTGCCGGTCGTGGCGCCCTGGGCGGTGGCGACCGGCGCGTTGACAGCCGTGCCAGCGAGCGAGCCGTCGCCTGCTCGGCGCGAGATCTCGACATTGCCTGCGGTGGCGGACGTCGTTCCGCGGACCACCGCGGTGGTCGCAGAGCCGTCGGCCACGTAGGGCTGCTGGAAGTAGGGAAGCGTGGTGCCCTCGGCGATGTTGACCGAGTTCTCGCTCGCACCGGCAGGGCGGAGCTCGACACCGGCCTGGGTGTCGTTGGCGGCCGAGGCGGCGTCCTTCGCACGCACGGAGACGGTGCTGCCGGCGAGACCG
>JBAUWM010000079.1:0-11691 GCA_049583775.1 Nocardioides sp. | reverse complement strand
GCGGCTCGGCAGCCGGGTCGTGCCAGAGTCCGTTCTCCTTGGAGTACGCCTCGACCAGGGCCAACTGCTCCTCGGAGCGACCCGTGAGCTTGAGGTACTCGATGGTCTGCTCGTCGATCGGGAAGACCGCGATGGTCGAGCCGAACTCAGGGCTCATGTTGCCGATGGTGGCGCGGTTAGCCAGCGGCAGCGCCGACACGCCGGGCCCGTAGAACTCGACGAACTTGCCGACGACGCCGTGCTTGCGCAGCATCTCGGTGATCGTGAGCACGAGGTCGGTGGCAGTCGCACCTTCGGGCAGGTCGCCGTTGAGCTTGAAGCCCACCACGCGCGGGATGAGCATGGAGACCGGCTGACCGAGCATCGCGGCCTCGGCCTCGATGCCGCCCACACCCCAGCCGACGACGCCGATGCCGTTGACCATGGTGGTGTGCGAGTCGGTGCCGACGCAGGTGTCGGGGTAGGCGACGACGTTGCCGTCGGCGTCCTCGCGCGCGAAGACCACTCGGGCCAGGTGCTCGATGTTGACCTGGTGGACGATGCCGGTGCCCGGCGGGACGACCTTGAAGTCGTCGAAGGCGCCCTGGCCCCACCGCAAGAACTGGTAGCGCTCGCGGTTGCGCTCGTACTCGATCTCGACGTTGCGCTCGAACGCCTGCGGCGTGCCGAACACGTCGGCGATGACCGAGTGGTCGATAACCATCTCGGCCGGCGCGAGCGGGTTGATCTTGGTGGGATCGCCGCCGAGGTCGGCCATCGCCTCACGCATCGTGGCAAGGTCGACCACGCAGGGCACGCCGGTGAAGTCCTGCATGATCACGCGCGCTGGCGTGAACTGGATTTCCTTGTCGGGCTCGGCGTCGGCGTCCCAGCCGGCCAGCCCCAAGATGTCGTCGGCGGTGATGTCTGCACCGTCTTCGGTGCGCAGGAGGTTCTCGAGCAGCACCTTGAGGCTGAACGGGAGGCTCGCCTGGTCCAGGCCCTCACCGGTCACCGCGTCGAGGCGGAAGATCTCGTAGGACTTTCCGTCCACATCCAGCGTGCTCTTGGCGCCGAAGCTGTTCTTGCTGGCCATCAGCCGTCTCCCTGTAGTCGTGGGTCGATCGCTTGGTCCATCTTGCCGCCGCGGCCCACAACCTCGGTAGTAAGGAGTGCCTTACTCACGACCTGCCGGCTTGCGGTGATTTATCTCGACATCAAGATACATGAGATCGAGAGACGTTCCAAGCATCTTGCTACGACTGAGCCAGGAAGTCGGCGATCAGCGGGTTCACGAAGCCGGGATCTTCCAGCTGGAGGAAATGGCCGGTCGCGGGAACGAGATCGACGCGGTGGCCGTCCGAAGCGGACAGCCGCGACGCGGCGATGGTGAAGAATCGCCGGTCGAGGCAGCCGTCATCGGCGCCCTGCAGGTAGAGCAGGGGTACGCGCGGCAGGTCGGTGAGGGCGCTCTGCCATCTGGAGTAGGCGCGCGCCCCCGGACCGGGACGCAGAAATGCCCGGTAGTAGGAGATGACCGCTCGCGCCCGATCGCGATCGGGCACCGATTGCTTCAGCAACGCAAGATCCTCGGTGGCGTCGTACCCCGGCGACCAGTCGCGCCACAGACGGGCGACGAAGCGGTCGAAGTAGCGCTCGGAGAGCCCCGGCACCTGGTTGGCGAAGATGTACCAGCTGTTGAGCGGCTGCCGCCCCACGGCCGCGAGCCACGTCCCGAGCAGGTCGCGACTCGGATTCATCGCGCCGAGCGGAGGTACAGCGAGTGCGGCCACTCGGGCGAACGGTGAGTCCGGATGCCCGGCCAGGGTGGTGGCCGCGATCGCTCCCCAGTCGTGCCCGACGAGCACCGAGCGGTCATCGCCGTCCAATGCCTGATGAAGCGCGACGGCGTCGGCGGCGAGGGCACCCACCGTGAAGCAGTTGTCGGACGGCACTCCTGACGGCCCGTAGCCGCGCAGGAACGGGGCTGCCACGCGGAATCCTCGCTCAGCGAGATGAGGCCCGAGACAACGCCACGTCCAGGCCGTGTCGGGAAAGCCGTGAAGGGCAACCACGAGGGGCGCGTCGGACGCACCCCACTCCAACACCCGCGCTCGATGGGTGCCAAGGTCGACGTCGAGCTCGCGGGGGGCCGTCACTGCTGAGCCTTCTCCGCCTTGTCCTTGGCCCGCTTGGCGTTGGCGATCGTGCTTTCGACCAGTGAGTTGAGCCGAGCGCCGTGCGGCCACCCGGCGTAGTGACACATCAAGATCACCAGCTCGCGCAGCGCCTCGTCATCGAGCTCGCCCGCGGCGTAGGCAGCGGGGATCTGGATCTGCAGCACGTCGTGCTGGTTGCTGCCCACGAGCAGCCCGATCAGGAACATCCGGCGGTCGCGGTCAGAGAGGCCGGGCCGGTTCCAGATGTCACCAAACAAGTGGTCGGCTGTGTAGCGGAAGAAGTCGCCGTCCATGTCGTTCATCTCGAACCCGTAGACGTGCTCCATCTTCTCCAGACCGGCTTTGCGGATGGGGGGAAGGTTTGCGAACTTGTCGGGGTCGCTCATTTCACTGCTCCTTCGTGACGGCCGGAACACCCAGGCCCGGGCCGAGTCGGTCGATCGCCAGCTCGGCGAGTGGCACGTCGACGCCGAGCTGGTGGGCCAGGTCGATGGCGAAGCCGAGGTCCTTCTCCCCCAACGACGTCACGTTGCTGAACACACCGAACCAGAAGTCGCTCGGGTCGATCATTGCGGTGGTCTCCCGATGCATGATCGCGCCCGGACCGCCGGTGATGGCGTCGGTGTGCCGCACGACGTCGCCCAGGGCCTTCAGGTCGAGCCCCGCAGCCTCGGCCAGCCGCTGTGCCTCGGTGGCCGCGGTGAAAGCAATGAAGTGCATCATGTTGCGGGCCAGCTTGAACCTCGTGCCCGACCCGATCGGGCCGGCGTGGATCACCTTGCTGCCGAGTGCATCGAGCGCCGGACGCGCAGCGCTGAAGGCTGCCTCGGTGCCGCCCACCATGATCGCGAGCGAGCCGTCGGCGGCGCCCATGGCCCCGCCCGAGACAGGAGCGTCGACCAGCAGCACACCGTGCTTGGCCGCAGTGACCTCCAGCTGGCGCGGGGTATCGGGAGCGATCGTCGAGTGCACCACCACGACCGCTCCTTCGCGCGCCGTGCCGACGATCTGGCCGAGCACGTCGCGCACCTGGTCGTCGTCGCGCACCATGACGCAGATGACATCGGCCTTGGCTGCTAGCTCTCCGAGCGAGCCAGCCACGGTCGCACCGACTGCCTCGAGGTCACGCAACGGCTCGGGCATCACGTCGTAGACCACGAGGTCGACGTCTGAGGCCGCGAGACGCTGGGCCATCGGCTTCCCGATGTTGCCCAGCCCGATGAATCCGACCGTCGTCATGTCAGAGCCGGAACGTCTGGCCGCCGTCGACCGCCAGGATCTGCCCGGTGATCCACGATGCGTCGTCGGACAGAAGGAACAGCAGCGCGCCGACCATGTCGTCGACCGAGCCCATTCGCTTGATCGCCAACGAGTTGCGCACGATCTCCTTGGCGGCGTCGCCAGCCTGGATCTTCGTGGCCTCGGTGGCCGTCGGGCCGGGAGCGATCGCGTTGACCCGGATCTTCTGTCCCCCGAGCTCATGGGCGAGCTGCTGGGTCAGGCTGTTGATGCCGGCCTTGGCCAAGCCGTAGAAGCCCGAGTAGAGGTAGGCCGCCGTGGAGCTTTGGTTGACGATCGCGCCACCGCCCCGCTTGGCGATCTCCGGGTAGGTCGCGCGGGTCATCACCAGTGCGCCGTCCATGTTCACCGACATGAACTTGCGGTAGTAGTCCCAGTCGACCGAGATCAGGAGGTTGAACTCCATGTTGCCGTAGATCGCGGCGTTGTTGACGAGGTGGTCGATGCCGCCGAACTCCTCCAGCGTGCGGGCCACCATGGCCTCGGCCGAGTCGGACGACGAGACGTCGGTAGCCACGAAGATCGCGCGCCCGCCCGACTCGTTGATCGACGCAGCGACCTTGGCACCGGACTCTTCGTTCATGTCGGCCACGACGACCGCGGCACCCTCAGCAGCCAGGGCGCGGGCGTAGGCCTCGCCGATCCCCTGGGCTGCGCCGGTGACGACGACGACCTTGTTCTCAAAGCGGTTGCTCATGTGTCTGCTCTCTCGTCAGGCCGGGAAGGCCATGGTTTTCGTCTCGAGGTACTCCTCGAAGCCGGGAACGCCCATCTCGCGGCCGATGCCGGAGTGCTTGTAGCCACCGAACGGCGCGTCCGGGCTGAACCAGACGCCGCCGTTGACGGCCAGGGTGCCGGTACGGATGCGGTCGGCGACGGCCTTGGCGCGGGCGAGGTCGGCCGAGTCGACCGAGCCGGACAGGCCGTAGGCCGAGTCGTTGGCGATGCGGACGGCGTCGTCGTCGCCGTCGTGGGCGATGACGACGAGCACCGGGCCGAAGATCTCCTCCTGCGCCAGTCGCGAGGAGTTGTCGAGCCCGGCGATCACGGTGGGCTGGATCCAGTAGCCGTCCTGCTCGATGATCGAACCGCCGGTGGCGAAGGTGCCACCCTCCTCGAGTGCGAGCTTCAGGTAGGCCTCGACCCGATCGCGCTGGAGAGCAGAGATCACCGGGCCGCAGATGGCTCCGGGATCGGACGGGTCCTTGGCCCCGATCGACTCCATCGTTGCGGCGGCCACCTGCACCGCCTCGTCGTACTTCGCCCGCGGGACGACGAGGCGCGTGGTGATCGCACACCCCTGACCGGCGTGGATGCAGGCGGCGAAGGCCGTTGCGCCGGCGACCGAGGCGACGTCGGCGTCGTCGAGCGCGATCGCGGCGGACTTGCCGCCGAGCTCGAGAAAGACCCGCTTCAACGTGGGTGCAGCCGCGGCCATGATCGCCTTGCCCACCGACGTCGAGCCGGTGAACGAGACCATGTCGACGCGCGGGTCGGTCGAGAGCACCGAGGCGACGTCGTTCGAGCGCGGGGTGACCACGTTGAAGACCCCGGCCGGGATGTCGGTGTGTTCGGCGACGAGCCGGCCCAGCTCGCAGGCCACCCAGGGCGTGTCCGGAGCCGGTTTGAGCACCACCGTGCAGCCGGCCGCGAGGGCCGGGCCGATCTTGGCCAGGTTGATCTGGGTCGGCACGTTCCAGGGCGTGATCGCGGCGACGACGCCCACGGCCTCACGTCGCACCGTGCGGCGCGAGGGGATGCCCATCGGCGAGGCGACGCCGAGGTCGGTCTCGAACTCGAACGTCTCGGCCAGGTCGGTGACCCACTTGAGGCCCTCGACCGGGACATCGAACCCGGCCGCGCCCATCATGAAGTCGGGCATGCCTACCTCGGCACGGGTCAGCGCGCGGAAGCCGTCAGCGTTGTCGAGCAGCGCCTGGTGCAGCTGGCGCAGACAGCGCACCCGCAGCTCGGTGTTGGTCGACCAGTCGCTCTCGTCGAACGCGCGCCGGGCGGCGCCGATCGCGGCATCGACGTCAGCTGCCGTCGCGTCGGGCGCCTGACCGATCTCGGATCCGTTGGCCGGGTTGAGGATCGGGTAGGTCGCGCCGTCAGACGCCGCACTCAGCTTGCCGTCGATCAGCAGCTGTGGAGCCGGGGTCGAGACACTCACTTGCCGACCTCCTGAGTGATGTAGTCGCCCCGCTCGACCGGCGGCGGCCAGACCGGCGAGGGGATGTCCTTGTAGTGGTAGTGGCCGGGCACGCCGTGGCCGGCGACCTCCATGCGCTTGAGCAGCGTCTCGGGAGCCTTGCCGGCCTTGATGATCTCCACGAACGTGTGCGCGGTCGACGGCATGTCGAACCAGTCACGCTGCCAGGCGAACTTCAGCAGACCATCATCGGCTCCGCCGACTTGCCGCTCGACGCCGAACCACGACCCGCCGATGCCGAGGATCTCGTACTCCTGGCCGGTCTCGTCGTTCGTGATGCCGGACTTCTGCTTCCAGAAGCCGAGCACCATGCCCTTGGCCTCGTCGATCATCGAGCACTGGTAGTCGTAGTGCCAGCCGTCGAGACCATCCATCTCGATGCCGATCGCCCATTCGCGGATCTGGTCGCGACCTACGGCCATGAAGTGTTCGTCGGGGCTGTACATCCACCCGTAGCTGGCGTCCTCGGCGTACCACTCGGCCATCACGCGCCAGTCACCCGACTTCTCGGCTTGGCGGTTGATGTCGAGCCAGGTCTCCCAGAACTCCTCGATCTCGGCTCGGGTCAGGCTGCTCATGCTGATTCCTCTTCCTGGTCTGGGCTTATCTGATCTGGGCTGTCCTCGATGGCGAGTGCCATCGCGGGGCAGTAACGAACGGCCGACTCCACCTGCGGACGCGCGGCGTCGTCGGGGTACTCCTGGAGCACGACGACGAGGTCGGCGTCCTCGTCGAACTCGAAGACGTCGGGCGCCTCGGCCTGGCACATCTGGTGTCCCTGGCAGATGTCGCGGTCCGCGACTACACGGAACGTCACTTCTGGCGCCGGCGGTACTTGGCCCGGCACGGGCGCTGCAGCTGGATGACCATCTTCGAGTAGTCATCACGGTAGGTCTCGCTCGGCTGCACGAGCTCGAACTCGAAGTCGCGCAACAGCACCGAGAAGATCGCCTTGATCTGCATCATCGCGAAGGCGTTGCCGACGCAGCGGTGCTTGCCGGCTCCGAACGGAATCCACGTCCAGCGGTTGTGCAGGTCTTCCTGGCGCGGGTCGAGGTAGCGCGCGGGATCGAACGACTGCGGCTCCGGGAAATCCTCGGCCAGGCGGTTCGAGACGCGCGGCGACGAGGCCACGATGGTGCCGACCGGGATCACGTGACCAGCCAGCTCGATCTCTTCCACGACCTGGCGCATCAAGATGATGAGCGGCGGGTGCAGCCGCAGGGTCTCCTTGATGACCGACTCGAGCTGCGGGATCTCCCGCAGCGACCGAAACGAGATCTCTGACCCATCGGAGTAGAGCTCGTCGAGCTCAGTGACCACACTGCTCATCACGTCGGGGTGGCGCATCAGCTCGATCAGGGTCCAGGCCGACGTTCCCGACGACGTGTGGTGCCCGGCGAAGAGCATCGAGATGAACACGCCGGTGATGTAGTCGGCGCTCATGTCGAGGGAGATCAAGACGTCGAGCAGGTCACGGTCATCACGCGGCACGCTCCCATGCTCTTGGGCTCGCGCGCGTCGTCGGTCGATGATGCCCTGCACCAGGGCCACCAACGTCTCTCGGGAGCGGTCGCGGATCTCGAACGACTCGACACCCTCCATGTAGGGGTCGACGTAGGCGAGGGCATCGGTGCCGCGCTCGAGACCGTGGTAGGCCTCGGCGAAGCGGTGATCGATCTCCTCGCGGAAGGGCGGTCCGACCAGGCAGGCCGCGGTGTTGTAGATGGTGAGCTCGGCGAAGAAGTCGAGCAGGTCGACCTCGCCCTCGTCGCCCCAGTCGGCCACCATCCGGTTGATCTCGTTCTCGATGGTGGTGGCGTGGCCGCGCATCTGGTCACCGCGCAGTGCCTGGTTCTTCAACGCCGCCTGACGCTCCTCGGGCGAAGCGTCGAAGACCACGCCCGGTCCGAAGATGGGCGTCATGAACGGATAGGCGGCAGCCTGGTCGAGAGTCGACTCGGGCGCCTTGAAGAACTGCTCGTTGACCTCAGCCCCGGTCACCATGACCACGGACTTGTCGGCGATCCGGAACCGGCCGATCTCGCCGCACTCGGCGTAGACCCGCTCGAAGAGGGCGACCGGGTCGATCCGCATCTCGGCGAGGTGTCCGTGACCGTCCTCGTCCGGGACCGCGATCGAGACCTCGGGGATGTTCTCGATGCCGGTGCTGTGCTCGGTGACGGTCATGACAGTGGTGCCTCCGGGTTGACTTCGATCAGGTTCACGTGGACGCCACGGGGGGAACCCACGATGTAGGCGATGGCCTCGGCGAGTGCCTGAGGCTTCATGAAGTGGGAGTGGCGGGCCAGGCCGAACTTCACCCAGCCGTTGAGCACGGTGGCCGCTTCGTCGACGTCCCAGTCAGAGCCCATGTCGCTCCAGGTGGGGCCGGGTCGGACGATGGACGCACGCACACCGGTGCCCTCGAGCTCCATCTGCATGGCGTGGGCCATGCCCTCGAGGCCCCACTTTCCAGCGGCGTAGGACGACATGAACGGGCGTGCCCGCACCGCGACGTCGGACGACACGAAGACGACGTCGCCGCGCTGACGCTCGACCATGCCGGGCACGAACGCACGCACCAGCCGGTGCGATCCCATGATGTTGAGGTCGAGCTCGCGGGCGAAGCGGTCGGAGTCGACCTGGTGGATCGTGCCGGGCGCTACCGCACCGGCGTTGGAGACGACGGTCTCGATGTCGCCCAACGCGTCGGTCACGGTGGCGGCAAAGACCTTGACCGAGTCGTCGTCGGTCACGTCCAGGGTGGACACGACGACCTCGCCGCCGCTCTCGCGGATGGTGGCGGCGAGGTCGTCGAGCTTGTCGGTCCGCCGCGCCCCGAGGGCGACCGGGTATCCGGCGGCGGCGAAGGTGAGCGCGGTCGCGGCGCCGATGCCGGACGACGCACCGGTGATGACGGCGGGACGCCGGTCGGGGCGGGCGTACTTGCTCATCAGCGGACCTCGATCGAGGTCACCGGCACCGAAGCGAAGCCGCGGACGCTGACCGAGTGCACCCGCACGCAGTCGTCGTGGGCGACGTCGATCCGCTTGACCCGGGTGACCAACTCGCGCAGGGCGATCTGGGCTTCGAGTCTGGCCAGGTTCGCACCGAGGCAGAAGTGTCGACCACCGCCGAAGCTGACCAGCTGCGACAGCTCTTCCTTCGATCGGTGGATGTCGTAGACGTCCGGACGGTCGAAGACGCGTTCGTCGCGGTTGGCCGAGCCGATCACCAGCGCCAGCTTCGAGCCCGCTGGGGCGACCTTGCCGTGCAGCTCGACGTCCTGCAAGAGGTGACGCGCGAGCACCTGGCTCGACGTGTCGTAGCGCAGCGTCTCCTCGATCCACGGCGCGACGAGATCGGTGTTGCCCGTGTCGAACACGTCGGCACGTTGCGACTCGTGCGAGGTCAGGTGGAACAACGCGTGGCCGAGCAGCTTGGTGGTGGTCTCGTTGCCGGCCACGACCATGAGGAACAAGAACGCGATGATCTCGTCGTCAGCCAGCTTGTCGCCATCGAGCTCAGCAGCGATCAGGGCGCTGGTGAGGTCGTCAGTCGGCTGCTTCTTGCGCTGCTCGACCATGTCGGCGTAGTAGACGACGAGGTCGAGCGACGCGGCCACGCCCGCCTCAGGCACGTCGTGCACGCCGTCCTCGCGGTGCACCACGATGTCGGCCAGACGACGCACCTCGTCGCGGTCAGCGACGGGCACCCCCATCATCTCGGAGATGACGTCCATCGGAAGCTTGCCGGCGAAGTCCTTGATCCAGTCGAAGCCCTGGCCGCTTTCGGCCAGCTCGATGCACCGCGTGAGGTACTGGTCGGTGAGCTGCTCGATGCGCGGCGCGAGCTCGGTGACGCGGCGCGGAGTGAACCCCTTCGAGACCAACGAGCGCAGTCGCTTCTGACGGTCGCCGTCCATGCCGAGGAACGACATCACGCGGTGGGCGTGGGGCCCCCAGGCGCTCGGCTCGAGAGACACGCCCATCGCATTGGAGTAGATGCCCTCGCTGCGAAAGGCGGCCTGCACGTCGGCGTGACGCGTGAGCACCCAGAAGTCGTGCTGCTCGTTGTGGTGGAGCGGGTCTTCGGCACGACAGCGGGTGTACACCGGGTAGGGGTCTTCTTGGAACCCGTAGTCGAAGGGATCGAAGACCAAGGGGCTGGTCATGGTGCTCATGCATGGCCTTTCAGGATCGTGGCGACGACGACGTCGAGACGGTCGCCCATCTCGGTGTAGGTCAAGACGCCCATGCCCGCCTGCAGCAGGGCTCCGGAGAAGGCGAGGGTGAGGGCCTCGACCAGCTCGGGGTTCACGTTGTCGCCCAGGGCGACCTCGAACCGGCGCACGAACTCGGCTCCGATCCGCAGCCGGAGCCGGTCGACGTCTGGGTCGGACGAGAGCAGCGCGGGGGTGACCGCGGCCGCCAGTTCGGGCGCCTCGGAGAGCCGGTGCGCCATCCGCTGAGTAACGCTCTGCACCCGAGCCACCGTGCTGGCGCCGCTCGGCACGTGGTCGGCGTCGTCGACGAGGTAGCCGAGGAACAGCTCGGCGAACAGGTGGTTCTTCGAGGCGAGGTAGGTGTAGGCCGTGGCGGGCGAGACGCCGGCGCGGGCCGCCACCGTGCGCACGGTGAGGGTCTCGTGGCCTACCGATCGCAGCTCGGCCTCGCCCGCGGTCAACAGCTTCGTCAGGGTCGCCGCCTGTCGGGTACGAAGCCCCTGACGCGGCACCCTGGACAAGGAACTGGACAGTGGGCTGGACACGTGTCCAGAATAGGGACATGAGCGAGGCTCGTGCAAGTACCTACCCGCACTTGTTGCAGCCGGGCCGGATCGGCTCGATGCGCGTGCGCAACCGAATCGTCATGTCGCCGATGGAGACGCTCTACGGCACACCCGAGGGACTCCCCTCCCCCCGCACCCGCGCGTACTTCGCGGCTCGGGCCGCTGGTGGTGTCGGTCTGATCACCGTCGGAGCCACGGGCATCGACCACCTTCACCCCGAGACACCCAGTGGCCTTCACATCGCCACCGACGCCAGCGTCGCCGCGCACCGCAGCCTGGTCGAGGAGGTGCACGCGCACGGCGCGAGGATCCAACCCCAGATCGTGCATGCCGGACCCGACGGGCTCGGACCGGAGATGTTCGGCGTCGAGTCACTGGGCCCGTCGGTGATCGCGTCGTACCTGACCGGGCGGCCGTCGACCGAGATCAGCATCAGCCAGTTCGAGGCAGTGCTCGACCTCTATCGCGCGGCAGCCACCCGCGTGCGGGAGGCCGGTTACGACGGACTCGAGCTGCACGCGGCCCACGGCTACATGCTGCTCGGATCATTCCTGGCTCCCCAGCGCAACCGCCGCGCCGACGCCTACCGCGGCTCCACGGTCGAGGGCCGCTGGCGTGCGGTGCTCGAGGCACTGGCCGCGATCCGCAGCGAGGTCGGCAGCGACTTCCCGATCACCCTGCGCGTCTCCGGCTACGAACGCGTGGCCGGTGGCCGTCCGCTGTACGAACTCGCTGGCATGGCGCCACGACTCGTGGCAGCGGGAGTCGATGCGTTTCACGTCAGCGGTGGCGTGATCGACCGCCTCGTGACTCAGATGGTGAACGGGTCGGACGCCGGGGCCGGGCTGAATGTGGGCGCGGCCGCCGCGGTGCGCGAGGTAGTCGACGTGCCGGTCATCGCCGTCGGCCGACTTCACGACCCCGATCACGCCGAGCAGGTGCTGGCCGAGGGTCGCGCCGACTTCGTGGCGATGGGGCGTCCTCTTCTGGCCGACCCCGACCTGCCGCGCAAGCTCGCCTCTGATCAGGTGCACCGGGTGCGGAAGTGCATCTCGTGCCAGAACTGCATCGACGCGATGGAGATCCGGTTCTCGGTCGACTGCGCAGTCAATGCCACGACTGGTCGAGAGGCAGAGTTGCTTGTCGTTGCTGCCGAGCCGTCGGCGCACGTGGTGGTCGTGGGCGGTGGGCCGGGCGGGCTCGAGGCTGCCCGAGGGGCGGCCGGGC
>JBAUWM010000078.1:0-29244 GCA_049583775.1 Nocardioides sp. | reverse complement strand
GGCCACACCAGCCGTGCACGCCCACCTGGGCCAGGTCGACACCGGCCGGGTCGACGCGGCCGTGCGCGAGCATCGAGTGCAAGCGGTGCTCGACGGCGTCCCGGTGGTGATGGTCCAGCTTGGTGTGGTGGCCGCGTGGGGTGTCTATGCCGCTGATGGATGGGGCCTGGCCACGGCGCTGCTCGTCACGGGCGCTGTCAACGGCTTCGACTGGTTCGGACGGGTTGCCGGCTCGATCATCACCGAGGCTCCGGGCACCGCGTCGTGGCAGCGGGCGACCAGCCGGTTCGCCGGTGGTCGCGACCTGATGGATCTGCCGTCGGGTGTCTCGCTGGTCTCGGGAGCGGCACCGCGGCCCAGCGTCACCGACCGCGTGCGACTCGAGACGATGAGCCTGCGCGGCGTCACTGCCGTGCACGACGACGGCACGATCGGGGTGCACGGCGTCGACCTCGACATCAACCGAGGTGAGCTGGTGCTGCTGCTGGGTCAGGTGGGCTCGGGCAAGTCGAGCCTGCTCTCCGCGCTGGCTGGTCTGGTCGACCACTCCGGTTCGGTGCTCTGGAACGGCGTGCCGATCGAGGACGCCGAGCGGTTCCTGCGCCCCGGTCAGGTTGCCCACGTCGCCCAGGTGCCACGCGTGCTCTCGGGCACGTTCGCCGACAACGTTCGACTCGATCACGATCGCCCCTTCGAGCGGGCCGTCGACGATGCGCGCCTCGGCGCCGACGTCTCCGACGCCGGGGGGATCGACGCGCTGGTCGGTCATCGCGGTGTGCGGCTGTCAGGGGGGCAGGTGCAGAGGCTCGCGTTGGCTCGCGCATTGGCGGCCGACACCGAGGTGTTGCTCGCCGACGACGTGTCGAGCGCTTTGGACGCCGCGACCGAGGTGGAGCTCTGGAGGGCCCTGCGCGATCGGGGCACCACCGTGGTCGGCGCGACCTCCAAGCGAGCTGCTCTGACCCAAGCCGACCGGGTGGTTGTGCTCGTCGATGGTGAGATCGTGGCAGTCGGTCCATGGGTCGACCTGGCGCGCGAGTGGGGTCACCTCGCCGGTTGACGGCAGCTTTCTGACAGTCTGACCCGATGCGCCGCATCGTTGCTGCCCCCGCCGTTTCATTGGGCGTTCTGCTTCTGCTGCTCACGGGCTGCTCGGAGGTCGAGGACGCTGCCAAGGATGCTGCCGGGAGCGCTGCCTGCACGTCGGCTCGCGGTGCCCTCGACGGCGCCAAGGACACCGTGGGCGACGCGCTCGACAACATCGGAGCGAATCCGGAAGCTGCCGAGCGCGCCCTGGACGGCGTGCGCCGAGTGCTCGAGACCGCCGAGAACGGCCTGAGCGGCGATGCCAAGCGTGCGCTCGCCGAGGCTCGTGATGCCGTGGCTGACCTGGCCGACGAGGCGTCGGAGGCCGCCGACGGGGCCGAGGTCGACACCTCCGCGGTCGACGACGCGAAGGATCGGTTCGACGGAGCCGCCGACGAGCTCGCCGACGCCTGCTGATTCAGCGGCGACTGGCTCGGTCAGCCGGTCACGCCGACCATCTCCTGCGGCACGACGTCCACCGAGAACGACGTCCGCACGGTGAGGTCGCTCAGGTCGACGACGTAGATCCGACGAGCTGCCGGGTCAGTCACGAACGCCGTGTCGCCCACGACCTCGAGGGTGGGTCGCGGCGCCTGCCAGTCGGCGGGCTCCCGCCACTGGTCGAGCACCGGTAGCCGTCGGGTGACCCGAGCCTTCTCGGCATCGATGACGTGGAGCGATCCGTCGGTGCCGAGCACGAGACCATCACCGTCCGGCATCCGCCCCAGCGAGCGGAACGTGTAGCTGGCGCCGATCTCGACGAGGCGCATCGTGGCGTCGCGGGTGTCGATGACGCTCACCCGGGTCGGTCGCTCGAGCTCTGTCTCGGCGTCGGACTTGTAGTCGCCCAGCACGTAGGGCGAGTTGTCGGCACCTGCCTGGTTACCGATCCGCCCGTAGGGGTCAGGGGCAGAGATCTTGCTGATCCGGCGGCCGTCGACGACGAGCACGCCGTCCTCGCACCCGAACACCGCGACGTCACCTGCGAAGGCCTCCCCATGCACCCCCGGGCAGTCCTTGCTCGTCGCGAGGGTCGCGCCTGCGTCGTCCACCAGCGCGACGCCGGTGCGGGCCTCGGTCGTGCCGACCGTGAGCAACCAGGTGCCATCGCGACCGTGCGCGGCCACGCCGTGGTGGGGATCGGAAGCCTGGTAGCTGACGAGGTCGGGTCCATCCGGGTGATCAAGGTCGATGCTGTCGAACGCGGTGACCGTGCCGCTGCCGTCGTCGAACAACGTCGTGATTCCTTCGTGCACGACGACGTGACCAGGCTCCGTGGCCGCGACCTCGAAGTCGGTGAGGCCGGGCTCACCGACGTACGCGTGCTCATGGTCGCCGTGGTCGACCGTCCAGGCACCGACGTCAAGCGCGCGGAAGCCACCATCGGCGGACACGATCACGTGTCGGCCGTCGCCGCCCGCGTTCAATCGGACGAAGCCGGGCATCGCGATGGTCGATATCACCGTGCCGTCGAGTGCGCTGACGACGGAGACGCCCCCCTCGTGGCTGATCGCCAATCGCGGATCCGGGTCGTCAACCGCGCGTGGCCCCGACGGCACTGTGGCTGGCGAGGAGAAAGTGGTCGGTTGCGTGCTCGATGTCGGCTCGCGCTTGGCTGCGTCGCCGGTGCCACAGCCTGCGGCGAGGACGGCAACCAGAGCTGGCACGAGGAGTGGAAGGGGGTGTTTGAGGGTCACTGTCATGAGAATCATTCTCAAGTTAAATGAGAATGATTGTCAATTGCGCAGGAGAGCATCCAGACGGATCCACCCCCCAGGCACTTGAATCTGCGAGGGCCGTCTGTACATGGTCGAGGTATGACAGACGCCCAGAAGATCACCGTGACCCGCACCATCGATGCCTCGACGAGAGACGTCTTCGATGTGCTCTCGAATCCCGAGCGGCATGCTGAGCTCGACGGCTCCGGGTTCGTCATTAGCGACGAGAAGTCCGACCGGATCACCGGCACCGGTCAGACGTTCAGGATGAACATGACCGGCGACCACATGGGCGGTGACTACCAGACCGACAATGTTGTCACCGGATACGACCCCAACAAGATGCTGGCCTGGAAGACGGCTCCCGCCGACACCGAGCCGCCCGGCTGGGAGTGGCTGTGGGAACTAGAGGCTCAGGGCTCCGATTCCACCAATGTGTCGCTGACGTACGACTGGAGCTCGGTCACCGATCAGGACCTCCTGCAGAAGTTGTCGTTCCCCCTCGTCCCGGAGTCGGCGCTCGAAGACTCGCTGGGCAACCTGGCCGCGGCGCTCAGCGGCAGCTAGTCGCGTCCGAAGTCCCGGTAGCCCCACGGAACAGCCAATCGCTCCGCTTCTCGGCCGATATTTCGGCTGAGAAGCGGAGCGTTCACCGGCTAGCCGGGGATCGCTACCGATACAGCCCCAAGAAGCTGCGTGCAGCCGCGTCGACGAGCTCGTCGGGCGTCGCCTCGAGGACGCCGTCGAGCCAGGCGGTGATGAGTTCTGCCATTCCGCCGATGAAGACCAGGCCCGCTACTTCATCGTCCCGCTCGTCGTGTGGCGGCAGGCCGAGCAGATCGCGCGCCTCTTCGGCCGAACGATGCGCGAAGTGCCGCAACAGTTCGGTTCGTCTGCGCCGAAGCGCTGGCATGGCGCCGGCCTCGATGATGGCGACCCGACCCTTGCGGGGGTCGTCGACGAGCAGCTGCACGAAGGCGCGCATCGAGGCGTAGACCCGGGCGGCCGGCTCGGCGCCTGCATCGTCGGCCGCGGCCTGGGTGCGTTCCTCGATCTCGGCGGCGATCGCGTCCATCACGGCGGTCAGGGCTTCGTCCAGGTTGCGAAAGCTTTCGTAGAAGTACCGCTCGGAGAGCCCTGCCTCGGCGCAGACGCCAGTCATGGTGGTGCGCACGTCAGGGTCGGCCCACACCGCAAGGGTCGCCTCGAGCAATCGCACCCGACGCTCTGCCGCGCGCTCGTCGGCGCTCACGCCGCGGTAGACGCCGGACTGGACAGCCATAGGGGGAGTCTGGCATGAAAAGGAGAAGGTTGACAGGGAACCCTTCCTGAATCACTCTGAGCGTGTGAGCGCGACCACAGAGACTGCCCCAGCACGCCCGATCCCCACCAAGCTCAAGGGAGACACCGGCCTGCCGGTGCTCGGGCAGATACTCGAGTTCGCCAAGGATCCGCTGGCCCTGATGACGCGCCAGTGGGAGAACTACGGCCCGGTCAGTCCGATGAAGGCGATCGGGGCGAAGCGAGCTGTGATGCTGCTCGGCCCCGACGCCTGCGAAGCCGCCCTGCGCAACAAGGACAAGGCCTTCGCCAACGAGCCGGCCTGGACCCAGATCGTCGGCCCCTTCTTCAAGCGCGGTCTGATGCTCATCGACTTCGCTGAGCACCACGCCCACCGGCGGATCATGCAGGAGGCATTCACGCGCGACCGCCTGGAGGGCTACACCGCTCGCATGCACCCGGCCATCGAGCACGGCATGACTGACTGGGACACCGATCCGGAGTTCAAGGCGTATTGGAAGCTCAAGCAGCTCACCCTCGACATCGCGGCTGACATCTTCATGGGCGGCGCCGAAGACACCAGCCGCGAGGAGATGGACCGCGTCAACAAGGCATTCATCGCGTGCGTGCAGGCTGCCGCCGGCATCGTGCGCGGAGACGTGCCGCTCACCCGGTGGGGCCGGGCCTATCGCGGACGCAAGGTGCTCGAGGACTTCCTGCGCCACTACCTGCCGGCCCGGCGCGCTACCAAGACCGACGACATCTTCTCGGTGCTGTGCCACATCGAGACCGAGGATGGCGAGCGCTTCAGCGACGACGACGTCATCAACCACATGGTCTTCTTGATGATGGCGGCACACGACACGTCGACGATCACTACCTCGACGATGTTGCAGTTCTTGGGCCAGCACCCGCAGTGGCAGGAACGTTGTCGCGAGGAGTCGATGGCGCTGGGACCCGAACCGTCGCTGAAGGAGATCGAGGGTCTCGTCTCGATCGACCTGGTGATGAAGGAGGCGCTGCGGTTGCGGGCGCCGGTGCCGGTGCTCGTGCGCAAGACCGTCAAGGACACCGTGGTCGAGGGCGTGGCGATCCCTGCTGATACCGACGTCATCGTCGGCGTGCAGTTCTCGCACGTGATGGAGGAGTACTGGACCAACCCGCTGGTATTCGACCCCGACCGCTTCTCCGAGGCTCGGCGTGAAGACAAGTCGCACCGCTATGCCTGGGAGCCCTTCGGTGGCGGCGTGCACAAGTGCATCGGCCTCTACTTCGCCGGCGCCGAGGTGAAGTCGATCATGCACCGACTCCTGCGCACCTACACGTGGAGCGTCGACCCCGGCTACGTCGCGCCGCTCGACAACCACTCGCTTCCGTTCCCCAAGGACGGCCAGCCGATCTCGCTGGTGCGCATCGGCGACGCACGATGACGACGATCACTACGTCGCGCCGTCCTGCGTGGGTGACCTATGCCCGCCTGGCGTCGTGGGACCACTGGATCTCGTGCCCGGTCACGGGCGGCGAGGGCGCGCTGGTCGCCACCGCGCCCTACGACGCGGCCCCCACTGTGCCGGTCCGCTCGGGTACGTCGGACGACGTCGCCGGTGCCGTTCAGATCGCCCGGGCTGCGCAGGTTGGCTGGGCCTCGCTCGCCGTCGAGTCACGAGCCAGCGTGCTGCTCCGCTTCCACGACCTCCTGATGGATCGCCAGGACGAGGTGATGGACCTCATCCAGTGGGAGATGGGCAAGGCTCGCTTCCACGCCTGGCAAGAAGTGCTGCAGGTCGCGAACCTGGCCCGGCACTACGGGGTGCACGGCCACGCCTACCTCGAAGACCGCAAGGTCCGAGGCGCCGTGCCGGTGCTCACCAAGGTCAAGGAGGTGCGGATCCCGAAAGGGGTCGTCGGCATCATCTCGCCGTGGAACTACCCGTTCTACCTGGGCATCGGCGACGCGCTCCCGGCCCTGCTCGCGGGCAACGCCGTGGTCGGCAAGGCTGACCCGCAGACTCCGCTCACCCTGCTCTGGGCTCGGGCGCTGATGGCCGAGGCCGGGCTTCCGGCAGGCGTGTGGCAGGTCGTCACCGGGCCGGGTGCCGAGATCGGCAGCGCGTTGATCGACCACGTCGACTTCGTGTGCTTCACCGGCTCGACGGCTACCGGTCGGATCGTTGCCGAACGGGCGGCCCGCCGCCTGATCGGGGCCTCCCTCGAGCTCGGTGGCAAGAACCCGCTGATCGTCCGGGCCGATGCCGACCTGGCCAAGGCTGCCAAGGGCACTGTCGAAGCGGCCTTCGCCAACACCGGCCAGATGTGTATCCACATCGAGCGCGTGATTGCGCACGATCATGTTTACGACGCGTTCCGCGACGCGCTCGTCGCGGCGACGCGGTCGCAGCGGGTCGGGCAGTCATACGACTTCGGCTACGACGTCGGCTCGTTGGCGTCCCAGGCCCAGCTCGACAAGGTGTCGGCGCACGTGGCCGACGCGGTCGCCAAGGGCGCCACGGTGCTCGCGGGCGGCGCGGCCGCCCCTGAACTCGGTCCCTTCGTCTACCAGCCGACCGTGCTCGAGGGAGTCACGCCCGAGATGGATCTCTGCCTCGGCGAGACCTTCGGTCCCGTGGTGGCGCTTTACCGAGCCGCCGACGACGAGGCGGCGCTGGCGCTGGCGAACGCCGGCACATACGGACTCTCAGCCAGCATCTTCAGTGCCGACGTCGAGGCTGCCAGCTCGCTGGCACGGCGGGTGCGGGCCGGGTCGGTGAACATCAACGACGGTGCCGCCGTTGCCGCAGGCTCGGTCGAGGCGGGCATGGGAGGCATGGGTGACAGCGGTCTCGGACGACGACACGGGGGCGAGGGCATCCGCCGGTTCACCGAGTCGCAGACCATCGCGGTCTCGGTCACCGGCCCGCTCGGACCGCCAGCTGGCTCGTCGTTGCAGAAGTTCGTGGGGATCGGCAACAAGCAGCTCAAGCTGTTCCGACGGATGGGCCTGCGATAGTCCGCTTGGCGGCTCTCGTCGCGATAGGTTGGCCGACGTGTCGTCCGCCGATCGTGCCTCACGCGACTCTGTCCAGGTCGCGGCGGCGAAGCCAGCCCGGCGCACCCAGGCTGAGCGCCGCGCGACCACGCGCGGCGCCCTGCTCGACGCCACCATCGACGTGTTGGTCGACCGCGGTTACGCGGGGCTGACCACCACCAACGTGTGCGAGCGCGCCGGCGTCACTCGGGGTGCGCAGGCCCACTACTTCGCCACCAAGGCCGAGCTCGTCGTGGAGGCGCTGAGCCACCTCACCGACAAGCTCGTCGCCGATCTGGTCTCGAAGCCCCTCGGCATGGCCGATGGCCCCGAGGCGCAGTACGCCGTGTTGTTGAACCGGCTGTGGGAGATCTTCAGCGGTCCCGTCTCGTTCGCCCAGCTCGAGCTGTTCGTGGCTGCTCGTACCGACGAAGACCTCTACGGACACCTCGTGCGCTTCGACGGCGCGGTGATGGAGACTCTCGCCGATGCTGCCCGCCGGGTGGCACCGCAGCTGGTCGAACGCCCTGAGTTCGCCGCCGTGATGACGACCGCGATCTCGACGATTCGTGGGCTCCGGATGCTGCGCGGGGTGGCCAGCGAACGAGCGGTGCGTCGCATGTGGCCACCGGCGCGCGACCAGCTGCTCGCCGGGCTCTCGTTCGCGCCGTATTTACATGCTTGAGTGCCGATAAGTTTCGTGCGAGGGTGAGTGCGGGCCGGCCGTGGCGCCGGTCACACTCACGAGAGGCACGAGATGGACTTTGACGACACTCCCGACGAGGCGGCCTGGCGCGCCACGGTCCGCACCTTCATCGAGGAGAACCGTGAGGCTCTCGGACATCGCAGCGACCAGCGCAGCTTCGACGACGGTGCCTCGCGCGAGCGCCAGGCGCTGCTCTACGACGGGGGACTCGTCGGAGTCACCTGGCCGATCGAGGCTGGCGGTCAGGGCGGCACGCCGATGCAGCAAGCCATCGTCGATCAAGAGCTCGGCCGTGCCGAGGTGCCTGGGCTGATCAACCTGATCGGCATCGGCATGTGCGGGCCGACGGTGATCTATCACGGCAGCGACGAGCAGAAGGATCGGTATCTGAAGCGCCTCCTGCGTGCCGACGACATCTGGTGCCAGCTGTTCAGCGAGCCGGCATCGGGCAGCGACCTCGCTGCCCTGCGCACCAAGGCGGTGCAGACCGAGGACGGCAGCTGGCGAATCAGTGGTCAGAAGGTCTGGACGACGCTCGCGCACCTCTCCGACTTCGGCATCGTGCTCACCCGCACCGACCCGGACGTCGCCAAGCACCGGGGCCTCACCATGTTCGTCATCGACATGAAGGCGCCGGGGGTCACCGTGCGTCCGCTGCGGCAGATGAGTGGCGGCGCTGACTTCAATGAGGTGTTCTTCGATGACGTGGTCGTTCCAGACTCCGAGCGCCTGGGCGACGTCGGCGACGGGTGGCGCGTGGCGCTGACGACGTTGATGAGTGAGCGCCTCACGCTCGGTGGCGGCGGCACGGAGATCGGTATGAGCATCGCCAGCGTGGCTGAGCACGTGGCCCGGTGCATCAACGAGCTCTCGTCCGACCGGCAGGCATTGGCTCGGCAAGATTTCGGCCGTGCCTACGTGCAGACGTTGGGCAGTCGCTACACCGGCTACCGCCAGCTCTCCGCGATCAGCCGCGGCGACCTGCCGGGGCCGGAGGCCTCGGCCGGCAAGCTCGCGGGCACCAAGACCGCCCGCGACCTCGCCGACCTCGCGGTCCGGTTGCTCGGCGATGACGCGGTGTTCGGTGCGACGGCCGACGGTTCGCAGACGTGGCAGGACGCGCAGGCGGTGTTGCCCGGCATGGCGATCGCCGGCGGCACCAACGAGGTGCTGCGCAACGTGATCGGCGAGCGGGTGCTCGGGCTTCCGGCTGAGCCGCGCGCCGACAAGGGCATCACCTTCAAGGAGAGCCTCGCTTCGGCGGGCTCCTCACCGGGACTGTGAGAGAGGACCTCCGATGAACTTTGACCTGGACGACGAGCAGCGCGACCTGGCTGCAGCGGCGCGTGACTTTCTGTCTGGCAGCGCCTCGCCGGCGGTAGCCCGCGACGCGCTGGAAGCCGATTCTCCGAGCGCGGCGGTCATTGCTCCTGGCCGCGACGCGTTGGTGAGCAGCGGCTTCGCCACGATCACCGTGCCCGAGTCGGCCGGCGGTGGCGGGGGATCGCTGCTCGACCTCGCCGTCGTGGCCGAGCAGGCTGGTCGGGTGCTGGCTGGCCCGTCGCTGATCACCTACGCCCGCGCCGCAGTGCTGCTCGCTGGAGACGAGGAGCGGCTCGGCGCCCTGACCAGTGGTTCGCTGAAGGTGGCCGTGGTCGACGGCGCGGGCCCGGTGCTCGACGCCATCGGCGCCGACACGTTTCTGGCGCTACGGGGCGACGACCTGGTGATCGGCACCGGCACCGTCGAGACCCGCGACCCGATCGACCCCACGCGCGGCCTCGGACACGTGACGCTCGGCGACGTCGAGGTGGTCTCGGGTGACGCCCAGCTTCGCTGGGAGCACGCCGAGCGCGTCGCTCGCGTCATCCTGGCCGCCGAGGGGCTTGGTGCGGCGGCTCGCGCCGTCGAGCTCGGCGTCGAGTACTCGCAGCAACGCCAGGCCTTCGGTCGCGCCATCGGTTCCTACCAGGCCGTCAAGCACGCCCTGGTCGACGCCTACGTGCAGGTCGAGCAGCTGCGCTCGCTGGTGTGGTGGTCGGCGTGGGCCGCCGACCAGGCTCCCGACGAGCTGCCCATGGCCGCGGCTGCGGCCAAGGGTGCTGCAGCGGCCACGCTGCAGCAGGCCGCCGAGACCCTGATCCAGGTGCACGGTGGCATCGGGTTCACGTGGGAGCACGACGCGCACCTCTACTGGCGCCGCGCCAAGGTCGATCGGTTCCTGCTCGGCGACGACATCGCCGCCTACGACGAAGTGGCCCGGCTGGCGTTGGCGGGAGTGAGCTCATGACCGACTCGATGATGGGCGAGCACAACCTGGCGGTGCTCAACGAGCGCGCCCACGAGCGGCAGGGCGACTACGAGTCCCTGTTCTTCGAGGGGCAGTGGCACTCCAGCGGCAGCCTGTTCGAGCGCGGCCGTCGCGTGGCCGGCGGCCTTCAGCAGATTGGCGTCGGGCCCGGCGACCGCGTGGTGGTGCTGATGATGAACACCCCCGAGGTGTTCGTGACCTACCAGGCTGTGTGGCGCGCCGGTGCCGTCGTCACGCCGGTGATCTTCCTGCAGACCCCTCCCGAGCTTCGACACATCCTGGAGGACTCCGGCGCCGCTGCTGCCGTGGTCACGCCCGAGCTGCTGCCGATGCTCCTGGGATCGGCCGAGGGACTGGACCTCAAGATCCTGGTGGTGGGCGACGAACCCGAACCGACGCCAGGCACCACTCCGTACGCGGAGCTCGAGGCTGCCGCACCGATCGACATCGTGCCTCGTGCTGACGACGACATCGCGGCGCTGCTCTACACGGGCGGCACGACCGGCCGGTCCAAGGGCGTAATGCTCACCCACCGCGGACTCTGGGAGAGCGGTGCGGGCATCCACTCTGTCGGCGACGCTCAAGGCACCACACGCTCGTTGCTTCCGCTCCCCTTGTCACACGCTTACGGGCTGATCGTGACGGTCGGCGGAATGCACTCGGACAAGCAGATGGTCTCGGTGCTGCAACGCTGGTTCGACGCGCCGGGCTGGCTTCAGCTGGTGCAGGACCACCGGCTCGAGAGCAGTCCGATCGTGCCGTCGATGCTGTCCATGATCCTGGCCGAGCCGATCGACGACTTCGACCTGTCGTCGCTGCGTTCGTTCGGCTCGGGCGGCGCGCCGCTGCCCGATGCTCTGCGTCAGGAGGTCAAAGAGCGTCTCGGGGCCGACATCCTCGAGGGCTACGGCCTGACCGAGTCGAGCGCGGTGGTGTCGGCCTCGACGCCCGAGGAGAGCCGGGCTGGCAGCGTCGGCAAGCCGTTGCCGCACGCCGAGGTGGCGATTCTCGCTCCTGACGGAACCAGGTTGGGCCCGGGCGAGGACGGCGAGATCTGCGTACGCGGGCCGGGCGTCATGAAGGGCTACTGGAAGTCACCCGAGCAGACCGCGACCACGGTGGTCGACGGCTGGTTGCACACCGGTGACGTGGGTCATCTCGACGACGACGGATACCTGTTCGTCGTCGACCGGATCAAGGATCTCATCATCCGCGGCGGGTTCAACGTCTATCCGCGCGATGTCGAGGACGCACTGCTCACCCACCCCTCCGTCACCTCGGCCGCGGTGGTGGGTCGACCCGACCCCGAGAAGGGCGAGGAGGTCGTGGCGGTGGTGTCGGTAGATCCAGCGTCCGGCGTCGACGGTCCGGCCCTGATCGCCTACTCGAAGGAGCGGCTCGCCGCGCACAAGTACCCACGTGAGGTGATCGTCGTCGACGCGGTGCCGCTCACCAGCGTGGGCAAGACCGACCGCAAGGCCGTGCGTGCGCTGGTGCGCGACTAGGGCCGGGCGGTAGGTCGGATCAGGCCTTCCTGGGCCACCTCCGCCACCAACGTCCCTGCTCGGTCGAACACCAGGCCGCGAGCAAAGCCACGTCCGTTGTCTGCCCACGGCGAGTCGACGTCGAACAGGAACCACTCGTCGGCGCGCAGCGGGGCGTGGAACCACAAGGCGTGGTCGATCGTGGTCGGCGCGACGTCGTTGGCCAGCATCGAGAGTGCGCTGGGCCGCGTCGTGGGGTCGAGCACCATCACGTCGCTGGCGTAGACGAACAGGCCGGTGTGCAGCACCGGATCGTTGGGCAGCCGTGAGGCGCCCCCGGTGTCGGCGCGCATCCACTGCTGCGTTCGGTCGGTGGCTTCGCCGCGATCGCGAGCCAGCCGCGAGTGGGTGTCGGCCGAGCGGACGTCGAACGCTCCGGGGGCCGTTGCTGAAACGTGGGTCTCGGGCAGGTGCTGCAGCTGGTGCCAGTCAGGGCGGAGCCCCTCGGGCGCCGGTACGTCGGGCATCGTCGCCTGGTGACGCAGGCCGGGCTCCGGGGTGGCGAACGAGCACGCCATCTCCATGATGGCTCGGCCGTGCTGCTGCACCGAGACGCGGCGATGGCTGAATGCACGCCCGTCCCGCGTCTGCTCGACCCGGAGTTCGAGCGGCAGCGACGGGTCGCCGGGCCGCAGGAAGTAGGCGTGCAGGGAGTGGATCAGTCGCGGGCGTGCGGCATCGTCGGGCACGGTGCGGCAGGCCGCCACGACGGCCTGGGCCGCCACCAGGCCCCCGAACACGTGGCCCGTGACGATGGCCAGAGCGGTGTGCTCGGCGGTGAAGACAACATCGTCGCCGGCTTGGCTATCGGGCTGGCTATCGGGCTGGCTATCGGGTTGGTCATCGGGCTGGTCGACGCGGGTGACGTCGAGCAGCGTGACCACCTCGGCCAGTGTCGTGCGGGGCACGGGGTTGGGGAGCGCGGGGTCGTGAGTGACCTCGAGAGCCAACGGGTCGATACGATTCACTTGTCCACTATCGCACTCATCGGCAGGTCTGCCGATAAGTTTTTCGGCCACCGAAGGGCACGCCTTGCGTCTCGTACACCCCCGTCAGGCGCTCCTGGGTGCCGTTGTTCTCGCCGCGGCGCTGACGAACGTCGTGATCAGTACGCCAGCCACGCTTGGACCGCAGCCCGCTCAGGCTGCGTCGATCGCGTTGCCGCCACCGGCGCCGACTCGGTATGAGGTAGGTCGGGGCATCGCCGACATCACCGGCCCGGTGGCCGAGGTGAACTTCGCTGGTTACGCCGACACCTCGCAACTCGGCGACGGGCTCCACACACGGCAGCACTCGCGCGCGTTCGTGATCCGCGACCGCACAACTGGGCGTCGCGTCGTGCACGTGGTGGCCGACATCGCGTTCATCCTGCAGAGTCTGCGCGACGCTGTGCTCGAACGACTGACAAGTCGATATGGCGGCCGCTACACCGAGCAGAACGTGATGCTCACCGCCACCCACACCCACGCGGCACCCGGCGGCTTCTCGCACCACCCGCTCTACAACTTGCCCTACGGCTTCGAAGCCCAGAACTACCGCGGCATCGTCAACGGAATCGTTGCCTCGATCGCTCGGGCCGATGCCGACGTGGCCCCGGCCGACCTCGCGGTCTCGACCTCCCGGGTTGCTCACGGCAACGCCCAGCGTTCGCGACAGGCGTTCAATCGCAATCCTGCGGGGGATCGTCGCTACTTCCCGACCGGCACCGACACGACGAGCACCACGCTGCAGGTCAGGCGCGGAGGTCGGCTCGTCGGGGCGATCAACTGGTTTCCGGTGCACGCGACCAGCATGCCCACGAACAACACGCTCGTGAGCGCTGACAACAAGGGCTACGCGTCCTACGACTGGGAGCACGAGGTGCGCGAGGTCGACTACCTCGCCGACCGCACTCCCGACTTCATCTCCTCGTTTGCGCAGTCCAACGCCGGCGACATGTCACCCAACCTCGACCTCCGCCCCGGTATGGGCCCCACGAAGAACCCCTTCACCAACTCGCGCAAGCTCGGAGAGCGGATGGCTCACGGAGCACGCGCTGGTCTAGCCTCGGCGCGCGGTCTCACCGGCGCCATCGACTCCCGCTTGATCTACGTCGACATGTCCGACTTCCGGGTGCGTCCGGAGTTCAGCCCCGACGGCAAGCCGCACACCACCTGCAGTGCTGCGTTCGGCGCCTCGTTCGCCGCGGGCAGCACCGAGGACGGTGGCGGCGGACTTCCGGTGGCGTTCGAAGGCAAGGACGGCGGCAATCCCGCCTTCGACGTGCTGTCGGAAGTGCTCTACACCGCCAGTCCCGCGCTGCGTGAGTGCCAGGCCCCCAAGGAGATCTTGGCGCCGGTCGGCGCCGTCGACTTCGTGCAACAGAAGCTGCCGGTGCAGCTGGTTCGGATCGGTGACTTCTACCTGATCGGGATGCCGACCGAGGTGACCATCGTCGCTGGGCTCCGGCTACGTCGGGCCGTCGCTGCCGCACTGCGCGTCCCGCTCGAGAAGGTCGTGGTCCAGGGCTATGCCAACTCTTACTCGGGCTACGTCACGACCCCGGAGGAGTACGACTCCCAGGAGTACGAGGGTGGACACACCCTGTATGGCCGCAACGAGCTGCCGGCGTTCACCCAGGTGGCCTCGGGGTTGGCAACGGCCATGCGCGAGGGGCGATCGGTGGCCCGGGGGGCGAAAGAGCGTGATCGAAGCGACGAGGTCTACGAGCTGCCGCCGGGAACCCCGCTCATCGATGCCCCGGCACCCGGCAGGTCGTTCGGCGACGTCGTGGTCGCGCCGCGGTCGTCCTACCGACGCGGCGCTGTGGTGACAGTCGGGTTCGTCGGAGCGCATCCCAACAACGATCTGCGTCGCGGCGACACGTTTCTCACCGTCGATCGGCGCGTGGGTGGTCGCTGGGTGCGCGTGGCCGACGACAACGACTTCGAGACCACGTTCCGCTGGGCGCGCTCGGGAGTGCTGAGTTCGACGGTCACCGTGCTCTGGGACATGCCGCCGGGTACCCGGGCCGGCCGTTATCGGGTGCGCTACTTCGGTGCGGCGCGCAGCTTCACCCGCCAGGTGACGCCGTTCGTGGGCACCAGCGAGGGCTTCATCGTCAGATAAGCGGCCACCTGCCGATATGTCTCAAGGGGTGAGTGAACTGGCCCTCCTCATCGGCTCGTGGAATAGGTCGAGGTCGCAACCGGGTTGGACGATGAGTCGAACCACGACCCGGAAGGACCCATGACCGCCGCGACCGAGCACTCGGACACCGTCACTGAGCGGCCGGTCAGCTTCGGTCTCGCGGTGCTGGCCCTCGCAGTCGGCGGCTTCGCGATCGGCACCACCGAGTTCGTGACCATGGGTTTGCTGCCCCAGATCGCCGAGGGCGTCGACATCTCGGTGCCGACAGCCGGTCACGTCATCTCTGCCTACGCGGTCGGCGTGGTGGTCGGCGTTCCGATCTTGTCGTTCTTCGGTGCGGCCCTGCCTCGCCGTGGACTGCTCGTCGCGCTGATGGGCGCCTATGCCGCCTTCAACCTGCTCAGCGCAGCAGCGCCGAACTACGAGATCCTCACCCTGGCGCGCTTCCTCGATGGGCTGCCGCACGGCGCCTACTTCGGTGTGGCATCGCTCGTGGCGGCCAGCCTGGCAACGCCCGAACGGCGCGGCCGAGCGATCGCGTCAGTGATGCTGGGCCTCTCCTTCGCCAACGTCGTAGGCGTTCCGGCTGCCACGTGGGTCGGCCAGAACCTCGGCTGGCGGGCCGCCTACGTGCTTGCCGCAGCCCTCGCAGCGCTCGCGGTGGCGATGGTGCTCGCGTTCGTACCCTCAGTGCCCGGAGACCGCGAGGCCACCGGACGCAAGGAGGCGCGAGAGTTCTTCACCAACCGTCAGGTGTGGCTCACGATGGCCGCCGGTGCGATCGGGTTCGGCGGACTTTTCGCCGTCTACTCCTACATCGCCAAGACCATCACCGACGTCGGCATGCTCGGCGAGGGCACGGTGCCCGTCTTCCTGCTGGCCTTTGGCCTCGGCATGGTGGCCGGCACCTGGCTGGCGGGCGAACTCGCTGCCTGGTCGGTCTACCGGTCGCTGATCGCCGCAGGAATCGGCTCGTTCGTGATCATGCTCGTCTTCTGGGCGGTTGCGCCTTATGGCTGGTGGCTCTTGCCGGTGGTCTTCTCGATCACGGCGATCGGATCCGTGCTGGTGGTCAACCTGCAGTTGCGCCTGATGGACGTCGCTGGCAACGCCGTGACGCTCGGAGCGGCGATGAACCATGCCGCGCTCAACGCGGCGAACGCACTCGGTGCCTGGCTCGGTGGAATCGTCATTGCAGCCGGCTACGGCTACCGCTCCCCGGCCCTGGTGGGAGCAGCGCTCTCAGTCGCCGGGATCGGGATCCTGGTCTGGTCTGCGGCGATTCACCGATCCGCGGGCGACCACTCGGAGACCAGCACGTCGTAGAGCGCGACGTCGGCCAGCCCCGTGCGCAGCACGGTGCCACGTCGCTCTTCTCCAGTTTGGGTGAAGCCCGCAGCCTCGATCACGTGGCGTGAAGCGCTGTTGTCGAGCGCGGCCACGGCGCGTACTCGCTGCACGCCGAGATGCTCGAACGCCCACCCGGTGGCGACGCGAGCAGCGGCGGTCATGACGCCGCGTCCGCGCGCGTCAGGGTGTGCCCAGTACCCGAGCTCGCAGTCGTGCTCGTTGATGTCGAAGAGGTTGATGGCTCCGAGGAGCACGTCGGAGTCAGCGTCGACGATCGCCCAGGTGACCTTGCGGCCGGTGGCCTGAGCCTCGATGTTGAGCCCGAACCACGTCTGCGCGTCGGCGTCCGTGTAGGGCGTCGGCAGGGTGCCGAGCCAGTGCCGGGTCCGCTCGTCGGAGCACGCCTCAACCACCCGTGCGACGTCCTGCTCGCCGAGAGGCCGCAGGGCGATGCTGTCGGCGCGGACCGGAGGGGGAACCAACCACCGCGTGGCCGGTTCGCGCGGAGCCCCCGCCAGGAGCGTGCCGATCCACGCGTCGACCAAGCGGCCCCGTGAGGCGTGTGCCCGGTTCAGAACTCCGTCGACGGAGAAACCGAGCCGCCACGCGAGCTTGCGCGAGGCCCAGTTGCCCACCTCGGCGTGCCAGATCACGGTCGTCAGTCTTCGCTCAGAGAACCCCCACTCGAGCAGGAGCCGCAGCCCGGCTTCGAGCGCACCGGTTCCGCGGGCGGCCGGGTGAGCTCCGTAGCCGACCTCGGCCAAGCCGAGACCGCGATCGCGCAGTGCGATGTTGCCGGCGTAACGGCCCTCGTGCTCGACGGCAAAGATCCACTGGGAACCGTCGGCCCACGCCGCCGGAGCCACGCTGGTGCAGAAATCGCGCGCGTCGTCGATCGTGTAGGGGCTGGGCACCTGGGTCCAGCGCACCGAAAGCGGGTCGACGCACTGCTCCCAGCACCCCTGCACGTCCTGCTCACCCAAGGCCCGGATGGTCACCCGGCCCTCAGTGAGGGTCGGCGCCGTGACGGTTTCCGAGAGTGAAGGCATGCGCGGCACCTTGTCACGCTCGCCACCCCTGGTGCATGCCGATATCGGTGTCAGTGGATGGCGGAGTCGCGCCAGAGGGGCCAGATGGCTGACTCGAGCTCGTCGCTGCGGTGCCAGAGCGCGAGGTACAGCTGCGCCGCAGTGCCCTCGATCGCGCGGTCGCCCTCGACGGGGCCGACGTGGCGGGTCGTGACCGCCTCGACATCCGTGACCCTTACCGTCCATGAGTGCTCGCTGTCGGTCGCGTTCACGGCGATCGTGACCGGAGTGGCTGACCGCAGTCGCGACTTCGCGCGAGTGACGAAGCCGGTGAGCAGCTCGTCGACGCCGTCCAGGGCGATCTCGTGCCCGATCCAGGTCTCGTCGGCGCGGGGGAGGCGACCCAGCGATGCGGCCAGCGCATCGACTGCATGCATCGTGGTCTCGTGGCACTGTCGGCGCGCCCAGAACTGCTTGGCAGGAGGCGCATCGAGCAGGAACACCAGGGCCTCGACGTCGTCAGGCGCGGCCACCAGGGTGCTCACCAAGTCGATGGCGCCGTCGCGCAACCACTCGACGGGATCGGCGGCACTGCGGCCCTGCTTCTCGACCGGCCCCCACTCGAGCTCTTGGCCCAGCAGGTTGGCACGCGCCCACCGGTGCACGGCGCCCTGGTGACCGATCAGCCTGCGCACGGTCCAGTCCGGGCAGGTCGGCACGTCGACGTCGAGCCCCGCGGTTGCCGCAGAGCTGGCGAAGGCTCCCATCGCCTCGTGCAGTCCGGTCAGGTGTTGGGTGAACGTGAGGTGGGTGGCCACGTGCTCATCCTCGCAAGCCATCGGGAAGAATGCCGCCCATGTCCGCCACCACGCAGCCCGAGGTGAGCGTGCCTGTCGTGACGGCCGGTGGCTCGCGGCCCCGGGTGCTCTCGGGCATCCAACCGACGGCCGACTCCTTCCACTTCGGCAACTACCTCGGCGCGCTCCGGCAGTGGGTCGACCTCCAGCGCGACCACCAGCCGTTCTTCTTCATCGCCGACCTGCACGCCATCACCGTGGAGCAAGACCCCAAGGTGCTGCGCGAGCGCTGCCTGCGCGCCGCCGCGCAACTCCTCGCCATGGGCGTCGACCCCGCCCGGTCGGCGATCTTCATCCAGAGCCAGGTGCCTGAGCATGCCCAACTTGGCTGGGTGCTGCAGTGCCTCACCGGCTTCGGTGAGGCCCGCCGGATGACCCAGTTCAAGGACAAGTCGGCCAAGGGTGGCGAAGGGGCCGCGTCAGTCGGGCTGTTCACCTACCCCGTGCTCCAGGCCGCCGACATCCTGCTCTACCGGCCGCACTACGTGCCCGTCGGCGAGGACCAGCGCCAGCACCTCGAGCTCACCCGCGACCTCGCCCAGCGGTTCAACCACCGCTACAAGAAGACTTTCCGACTGCCAGAGCCCTACATCCTCAAGGCGACCGCCAAGATCGCCGACCTGCACGAGCCGACGGCGAAGATGTCGAAGTCCGCCTCCTCGGTGGCCGGGATCATCGAGATGCTCGACGAGCCCTCGATCAGCGCCAAGAAGATCCGCTCAGCCGTCACCGACTCCGACGGTGAGATCAGGTTCGACCCAGACTCCAAGCCGGGCGTCAGCAACCTGCTCACCATCTTCTCGGCTCTGAGCGGCTTCACGGTGAGCGCGATCGTCGACGACTACGCCGGCCGTGGTTACGGAGCGCTCAAGTCCGACTTGGCCGACGCCGTGGTCGACTTCGTGACCCCGTTTCGTGACCGCACGCTGGCCCTGCTCGACGACCAGACCCACCTCACCGCCGTCCTCGAGCAGGGGAGGGCGCAGGCCGGTGAGGTCGCGGCGGCCACCCTGCGTGACGTGTACCAGCGGGTCGGCTTCGCTGCGCCAGCCCAGTAGGGTCGAGACATGCCGACGATCGGGGTAGCAGTCGCCATCCCCGAACCCTGGGCCAGCGAGCTGCAGGAGTACCGGGCATCGGTCGGTGATACCACCGCGTCGATGATTCCCACGCACATCACGCTGGTGCCGCCCACCGAGGTCGACGACGAGCTGGCCGTGGTCGAGCAACATCTGGCCGCCGCAGCGGCGGAGGTGGGCTCGTTCCAGGTGCACCTGCGCGGCACTGGCACGTTCCGGCCGGTGTCACCGGTCGTGTTCGTGGGCTTGGCGCGCGGCATCTCGGAGTGCGAGAAACTGGCCGAAGCGGTGCGTCGCGGACCGCTCGACGTCGAGCTCGATTATCCGTATCACCCGCATGTGACCGTCGCCCACCACCTGGCCGACCACCAGCTAGACCGGGCTTTCGACGAGCTGGCCGACTTCGAGTGTCAGTTCGACGTCGCTGAGTTCCACCTCTATGTGCACGACGAGGTCGCCGGGTGGCAACCCACGCATGAGTTCCGCCTGGATGGGGCACCCTGACTGCATGCCGTCGGTCAAGGAACGTCTCGCCGAGGCCCGTGAGCACCACCCCGGGCTCGACCACACCCTGGCGATGCAGGAGCACTACGGCGCGGTGAAAGCTGGCCAGCAGGCCGGGGCCGTCACCTACTTCGCGTTCCTCTCCTTCTTCCCGGTGCTGGCCTTGAGCGTCTTCTCGGTGGGCCTCCTGTCGCGCATCTACGCCGGCGCCGACGACGATCTCGTCACGGCCATCGACTCGGTGCTGCCCGGGATCATCGGACCTGGGGAGAACCAGGTGTCGCTCGACGACGTGCGCTCCTTCTCCGGCCTGGCGGGGTTGCTCGGGCTGGTCGGCGTCCTGTACTCCGGCCTGGGATGGGTCTCGGCGCTCCGAGCAGCCCTGGTGAGGGTGTTCGACAAGTCCGAGGAGCTACGGCTCTCGTTCGTGGTCGGCAAGCTGCGCGACCTCGTGGCCCTGGTGGTCGTGGGTCTCGTGCTGATCGTGGCCGTGGCTGTCGCGGGGTTCGTGAGCGGATTCTCCGCCGAGGTCCTCGACTCGATCGGGCTCGACTCTGAGCTGGGGTGGTTGGTCCGGCTGGTCGCCCTGGCTCTGGGGCTGGCCGCCAATGCCGTGCTCTTCTTCGCACTCTTCCGGCTCCTCGCCGATCCAGCCCTGCCCACAACCTCGCTCTGGTCGGGTGCGGTGCTCGGCGCGGCGGGCTTCGAGATCCTCAAGCAGGTCTCGGGGCTTTTGCTCGCCTCGACAGAGGGGCAACCCGCCTTCCAGGCCTTCGGAATTGCGTTGATCCTGCTCGTGTGGATCAACTACTTCTCGCGACTGGTGCTCTACGCAGCCGCCTGGGCGTACACGACGTCCGAGGCCCGTGCGCTCCGTGTCGACGACGAGGCGCCACTGGTGCAGGGCCCGACCACGCCTCCCCTGCTGCCGAGCGTGGCGACGCCGACGACGACCCGTACCTGGGTGGCGCCGTTCGCCGCTGGCGGTGCCGCAGCCCTCGCGCTCGTGGCCCTGGTTCGCAAGCGGTCGTAGCGCTCCTCGGTCGTCGAGTGCCCCGCGAGGAACGAGCGGGGTGTATCGAGACGCGGCGAGTTGACTGACAACCTGTGCCACTCGACGCCGATTCTCGGCTTGCCACATCTCGCTACGTCGCGCGCGAATTCGTTCCTCATTCGCGCCCGTCTACTCGATGACCATTGACCAACACCTCGCGGGCTCGGTGTTGGTCGATGACGATCGAGCAACATCTCGCAAGCTCGGTGTTGGTCAGTGCCCGTTCTTGATGGCGGTGCGGAGGTCCTTGTTCAGCTGGGAGATCACGTCGAGCGGGATTTCCTTGGGGCAGGCTGCGGTGCACTCACCGATGTTGGTGCAGCCGCCGAAGCCTTCGTGGTCGTGCTGGCCGACCATGTTGATCACGCGGGTGTCTCGCTCGGCCTGGCCCTGGGGCAGTTCGCCGAGGTGGGTGATCTTGGCGCCGAGGAACAGTGAAGCCGAGCCGTTCGGGCAGGCGGCAACGCAGGCGCCACAGCCGATGCAGGTGGCCACGTCGAAGGCTCGGTCGGCCTTGTCCTTGGGCACTGGCGTTGCGTGGGCGTCAGGAGCAGCACCGGTGTTGACCGAGATGTAGCCGCCCTGCTGGATGATCCGGTCGAAGGCGGTGCGCTCGACCACGAGGTCCTTGATGACCGGGAAAGCCTCGGCGCGCCACGGCTCGATGGTGATCGTGTCGCCGTCCTTGAACGAGCGCATGTGCAGCTGGCAGGTCGTGGTGACCTCCGGACCGTGCGCCTGGCCGTTGATCATCAGGCCGCACATGCCGCAGATGCCCTCGCGACAGTCGGAGTCGAAGGCGATGGGCTCCTCGTTCTTCTCGTTCAGCTCCTCGTTGAGCACGTCGAGCATCTCGAGGAACGACATGTCCTCCGAGACGTTGTCGATCTCGTAGGTGTGGATCTTGCCCGCGCTGTCGGTGTTCGCCTGGCGCCAGATGTTGAGGGTCAGTTTCATTACTTGTAGCTCCGCTGCTTCATCTCGACGAACTCGTAGGTCAGCTCTTCCTTGTGCAAGATCGGGTCCTCGCCCTCACCAGCCCATTCCCAGGCCGCGACGTAGGCGTACTTGTCGTCGTGCCGCAGTGCCTCGCCCTCCTCGGTCTGGGACTCGGCGCGGAAGTGGCCACCGCACGACTCGCGACGGTTGAGCGCGTCGATGCACATCAGCTCGCCGAGCTCGAAGAAGTCGGCGACGCGACCGGCGCGCTCGAGCGACTGGTTCATGCTGTCGGCGGTGCCGAGCACCTTCACGTTCTGCCAGAAGTCGGCCTTGAGGCCACGGATCAGGTCGATGGCCTTCTTCAGACCCTCGGCAGTGCGCTCCATGCCGCAGTACTCCCACATGATGTTGCCGAGCTCGCGGTGGTAGGAGTCGACGGAGCGGGTGCCGTTGCTGTTCATGAACGCGTCGATCCGTGCCTTCACGGCGTCCTGGGCCTCGAGGACCGCCGGGTTGTCGTCGGCGATCTTGTCGAACGGGCCCTCGGCGAGGTAGTCGCGGATCGTGTTCGGCAGCACGAAGTAGCCGTCGGCCAGTCCCTGCATCAGCGCCGAGGCCCCGAGTCGGTTGGCGCCGTGGTCGGAGAAGTTGGCTTCACCGGTGACGAACAGACCAGGGATCGACGACTGAAGGTCGTAGTCGACCCACAGGCCGCCCATGACGTAGTGCACGGCCGGGTAGATGCGCATCGGCACCGAGTACGGGTCTTCGCCGGTGATCCGGGCGTACATGTCGAAGAGGTTCCCGTACTTGTTCTCGATGGCGTCGCGCCCGAGTCGATCGATCGCCTCCTCGAAGTCGAGGTAGACGCCACGTCGCACGCCGTCGACCTCGGGACCGACGCCGCGACCCTCGTCGCACATGTTCTTGGCCTGGCGCGAGGCGATGTCGCGCGGCACCAGGTTGCCGAAGGCCGGGTAGATGCGCTCGAGGTAATAGTCGCGCTGGTCCTCCGGGATGTCGCGCGGGTCCTTGTCGCAGTCGGCCTTGTCCTTGGGCACCCAGATGCGGCCGTCGTTGCGCAGCGACTCCGACATCAGGGTCAGCTTCGACTGGTGCGAACCAGACACCGGGATGCAGGTCGGGTGGATCTGCGTGTAGCAGGGGTTCGCCATCAGGGCGCCCTTGCGGTGCGCGCGCCATGACGCGGTGACGTTGCAGCCCATCGCGTTGGTGGACAGGAAGAAGACGTTGCCGTAACCGCCGTTGGCCAGCACGACGACGTCGGCGAAGTAGGTCTCGATCTCGCCGGTGACCATGTCGCGCACGATGATTCCGCGGGCGCGGCCGTCGACCACGATCAGCTCGACCATCTCGTGGCGGGTGTAGCACTTGACCGTGCCGGCGGCGACCTGGCGCTCGAGGGCCTGGTAGGCGCCGATCAGCAGCTGCTGACCGGTCTGGCCGCGAGCGTAGAACGTGCGGGAGACCTGGACACCGCCGAAGGAACGGTTGTCGAGCAGACCGCCGTACTCGCGCGCGAAGGGCACGCCTTGTGCCACGCACTGGTCGATGATGTTCCGGCTCACCTGCGAGAGGCGGTAGACGTTCGACTCGCGCGAACGGTAGTCGCCGCCCTTGATCGTGTCGTAGAAGAGCCGGTAGACCGAGTCGCCGTCCCCCTTGTAGTTCTTGGCCGCGTTGATGCCGCCCTGGGCCGCGATCGAGTGGGCTCGACGCGGGCTGTCCTGGTAGCAGAACGACTTCACCACGTAGCCGGCCTCGCCGAGGGTGGCGGCCGCGGAGGCGCCAGCCAGGCCGGTGCCCACGACGATCACCGAGAGCCGGCGACGGTTGGCCGGATTGGCGATGCGAGCCTCGAACTGGCGGGTGTCCCAACGCTCGTCGAGCGGGCCGCCGGGCGCCTTGGTGTCGGCGACGGGGTCGCCCATGCGGTAGTAGCCGGCAGCGTCGTCGTGGTCGGCGCCGAGCTCGATGTTGTGCGACGGGTCGAAGGTGTTGGTGGTGTCGGGCATGTCGGTCATAGCGGCCTCGGTGTCCTTAGTTCGTTACTTGGAGATGACGCCCGCGAGGACGAAGATCGGCACGAGGGAGAAGCCGCCGGCGATCACGACGGCGAGCGCGGCGCCGAGGAACTTCGCGTTCCGTCGAGACGTCACGCTGTTGGTCAGGCCGAGTGTTTGCGCCGAGCTCCAGACCCCGTGGTGCAGGTGCATGCCGAGGGCGACCATGGCGACCAGGTAGATCAGCGTCAGCCACCACACGTCGAAGGTGTCGACCAGCAGGTTGTAGGGGTCATCGGTCGCCCCGCCCTGCACGTTGACCTTGCCGACGGTGAAGTTGAGCAGGTGCCAGACGATGAACAGCAGCAGAGTGACGCCGCCCCAGCGCATGAACCGCGACGACAGCGACGAGGCGGTGTTCTTCTTCACGACGTACTTCGTGGGCCGGGCCTTGGCAGCACGGCGCCACAGAGCGAACGCGCAGGCGACGTGGACGACGAGCGAGCCGAGCAGGACCACGCGGATGATCCACAAGGCGCCAGCGTGCGGGAGCATCGGCTCACCGAGTTCACGCAGGTGCTCGGCGTACTCGTTGAACGAGTCGTGGCCTCCGAAGGCCTTGAGGTTGCCGTACATGTGCGCGAGCACGAAGCCGATGAAGATCAGGCCGCTAGCAGCCACGAGGAACTTCAGAGCGATCGTGGAGCGAACGCCGCGCGAGCCCTTGACGAGGCCGGGGCGATCTGGGTGTCTGGTCGTGGATGCCACGGAGCAAACGCTACCCGCGTGACCGGCCCCACACCGACTCGGTCCAGTGTGACTAATTACCTACTACCTGCGCGTTCGTCTTCCGTAAGCCTGTGCGAGTGTGCAGACTCTCTCCGGGTCATGTGGCCCGAATCACACGGAGGTACGGATGACGTCGACCGGCGTGCACGGCCCGACCAGGGCGCGGATCGAGGGCAAGACTCTCCGCGAGGACCGGTGGTGGCTGGCCCCGCTGACCACCTTCACGGTCTTCTCGGCGTTCATCGTCTACGCGACGGTCCGAGCGTTCGCAGGGGCTGACTACTACGCCAAGCCGTACCTGTCGCCCTTCTACTCGCCCTGCCTCGGTGACTGTGTCGAGGGCGCGTCTGACTTCGGGCAGCCGTTCTCGTGGTTCCCGCTCTCAGCGGCGCTGATCATCTTGATCTTCCCGCTCGGCTTCCGGATGACGTGCTACTACTACCGCAAGTCCTACTACCGCGCCTTCTGGCTCTCCCCTCCTGCGTGCGGCGTCGCCGAGCCGAAGACCAAGTACACCGGTGAGACGCGATTCCCGCTGCTCGTGCAGAACCTGCACCGTTACTTCTGGTACGCCGCGATCCTGGTCGGCGCGGTCCTCACCTTTGATGTCGTGCTGGCGTTCCGACCGATGCCCGGCGAGTATGCAGTCGGCAGCGGTGAGACCGACGGCATCCACATGGGCCTCGGGACTTTGCTGATGATCATCAACGTGGCCTTCATCTGGCTCTACACGCTCTCGTGTCACTCGTGTCGCCACGCCGTGGGCGGACGGCTACGCCACTTCTCCAAGCACCCGGTGCGTTACAAGCTGTGGACGTGGGTCTCGAAGCTGAACGTGCACCACGGCCGCTATGCCTGGTACTCGCTGTTCTCGGTGGCGCTCGTAGACCTCTACGTGATGCTCCTGGCGAACGGCACCATCCACGACCTGAGGTTCTTCTGACCACCCCACGACGTTCTCCACTCCCTCCGCTTCGCTCCCCCCGCGGACAACGCCGCGGGGACCCCGGAAAGGCAATAGATGTCTGAGTCCTCTGACAGGCACCCCATGACCGGCAACGAGATGTCCGGCGAGGCAGCCGGCGGAATGGAGCGTCACCAGTACGACGTCGTCGTCGTCGGTGCCGGAGGTGCAGGCCTCCGCGCTGCCATCGCCGCCCACGACGCGGGCGCCAAGGTCGCCATCGTCTGCAAGTCACTGCTGGGCAAGGCTCACACCGTGATGGCCGAGGGCGGCATCGCTGCGGCGATGGGCAACCGCTGGCCCGAGGACAACTGGGAAGTGCACTTCCGCGACACCATGCGTGGCGGAAAGATGCTCAACAACTGGCGGATGGCCCAGCTGCACGCCCAAGAGGCCCCCGAGCGGGTCATGGAGCTCGAAGACTGGGGCGCCCTCTTCGACCGCACCGACGACGGGCTGATCTCCCAGCGCGACTTCGGCGGTCACAAGTACGCGCGGCTGGCGCACGTCGGTGACCGCACCGGCCTGGAGATGATCCGCACGCTCCAGCAGCGCGTCGTCGCGCTGAAGATCGATGTCTTCATGGAGTTCACCGTCACCGACCTGATGAAGGACGGCGACAAAGTTTCGGGAGCCTTCGGTTACTGGCGCGAGAGCGGCCGGTTCGTGATGTTCGAGACCCCCAGCGTCATCCTGGCCACCGGCGGCATCGGCAAGTCGTTCAAGGTCACCTCGAACTCGTGGGAGTACACCGGCGACGGCCACGCCCTCGCCATGCGGGCAGGAGCCAGCCTGATCAACATGGAGTTCGTGCAGTTCCACCCCACGGGCATGGTGTGGCCGCCCTCGGTCAAGGGGTTGCTGGTCACCGAGTCGGTGCGCGGCGATGGCGGCATCCTCAAGAACTCCGAGGGCGAGCGCTTCATGTTCAACTACATTCCGGAGTTCTTCAAGGCCGAGACGGCCGACACGGTCGAGGAAGCCGACCGGTGGTACGACGACAAGAAGAACAACCGTCGCCCCCCCGAGCTGCTGCCGCGCGACGAGGTCGCCCGGGCCATCAACTCCGAGATCAAGGCCGGTCGCGGCACCCCGCACGGCGGCATCTATCTCGACATCGCCTCGCGGCGCAGTCCGGAGTTCATCCGCAAGCGTCTGCCGTCGATGTACCACCAGTTCAAGGAGCTGGCCGACGTCGACATCACCGCGGAGCCGATGGAGATCGGCCCGACGTGTCACTACGTGATGGGTGGCGTGGAGGTCGATGCCGACACCCAGGAGAGCGCGGTCACCGGGCTCTACGCGGTGGGTGAGTGTTCGGGCGGCATGCACGGCTCGAACCGCTTGGGCGGCAACTCGCTGGGCGATCTTCTGGTCTTCGGCAAACGCGCCGGTGAAGCGGCCACGGCCTACGCCAACTCTCTGGGAACCAACCTGCCCGCGGTCAACGAGGCGGACGTGAAGGCTGCTGAGCAGAGTGCGCTCGCTCCGTTCGAGGTCGAGGGCGGGGAGAACCCGTACACGATCCAGTCCGACCTGCAGCAGTCGATGAACGACTTGGTGGGCATCATCCGCACGGGCGGCGAGCTGGAGCAGTCGCTCGGTGAGATCGAGGTGTTCAAGACCCGCGCCGCGTCGATGAAGGTCGAAGGGCACCGGCAGTACAACCCCGGCTGGCACTTGGCCATCGACCTGCGCAACATGTTGATCGTCAGCGAGTGCATCGCGAAGGCGGCCCTGGCCCGTGAGGAGTCGAGAGGCGGGCACACCCGCGACGACTTCCCCGGACCCAACGCCGAGTGGGGCACCAAGAACCTCGTGGTCAACCTGAACGATGCCGGGACCGGCGTCGACCTGCACGAGAAGCCGATCCCGGAGATGCCGGACGAGCTTAAGAAGTACTTCGACGCACCACAGGCCGGGAAGTAGGAGCCATGGGTTACCAGCTGAAGATGCGGATCTGGCGCGGCGACGACTCGGGCGGTGATCTCGGCGACTACTCGGTCGAGGTGTCCGAGGGCGAGGTCGTGCTCGATGCGCTGCACCGAGTGCAGGCCACCCAGGCCGGCGACCTCGCCATCCGGTGGAACTGCAAGGCCGGCAAGTGCGGGTCGTGCAGCGCCGAGATCAACGGCAAGCCGCGACTGCTGTGCATGACGCGGCTCTCGGACTTCGACGAGTCCGAGACCATCACGGTGACGCCCATGCGGACGTTCCCGGTGATCCGCGACCTGGTCACCGACGTCTCGTTCAACTACGAGAAGGCCCGCGAGCTGCCGTCGTTCTCGCCGCCCCCACGCGACGCCGACAACAAGCGCCGGATGGCGCAGGTCGACGTCGAGCGAGGCCAAGAGTTTCGCAAGTGCATCGAGTGCTTCCTCTGCCAGAACGTCTGCCACGTGGTGCGCGACCACGAGGAGAACAAGCCGGCCTTCGCCGGCCCGCGCTTCTTCCTGCGCTATGCCGAGCTGGACATGCACCCGCTCGACACCCACGACCGGCGTGAGCTGGCTCAGGGTGCCGCTGGCCTCGGTCTGTGCAACATCACCAAGTGCTGCACCGAGGTCTGCCCCGAGGGCATCAAGATCACCGACAACGCGATCATTCCGATGAAGGAGCGCGTGGCCGACCGCAAGTACGACCCGCTGGTGTGGCTGGGCAACAAGATCGGGATGCGCAACAAGGACACTGCCGCGCGCACCGAGCTCTGAGGGCTGCTTCGGGATAGTTCGTCATCAGGTCAACCTCAAGAAGGCTGACAGACGTTGACTCAGTGACGAACTATCCCTGCTATCCCTGCTATCCCTGCATCGCGAGCAGCAACGACGTTGTCGAAGACTGCCGCGAGGTCGTCGACGGCGTCCGCCCAGCTGCGGGTCAGAGCGAGTTCGCGCGCCGCAGCGCCCATCAGGCCGCGGTGCCGGTCGGCGGCGACCGCCTCAACCGCGCGGCGCAGGCCGCGGGAGTCGGAGGGGTCGTAGAGCAGCCCGGTCTCGAGATGCCGCACCACGTCAAGGGTGCCGCCCGAGCGGGGTGCCACGACGGGCACGCCGGCAGCACCGGCTTCACGCAGCGCGTGCGAGCACGTCTCGTGCTCACCGGGGTGCACCAGAACGTCGAGCGTCGGCATCGCGATGGTCAGGTCACCCGTCGAGAGTGGGCCGGTGAACTTGGCACTCGGTAGCCGCGCCTCGAGCCACTCGCGCTGCGACCCACCGCCCACGATCACCGGGCGGATCCCCGGGATCTGGCCGAGCTCAGCCAACCGGCGTACGCCGTGCCGCTTGTGGAGGCTGCCGACGTACCCGACGACCACCTGCCGACCGGACTGCGAGCGGGCTCGCGACCACGAGTCGTGCAGCCACGAGTCGCGCAAGTCGGGCGTGAAGGCGCGGGCGTCGACGCCAGGACGCCACCGTTCCGTTCGCACGCCGAACTCCGCCATCCGCTCCACCATCCACGACGAGGTCACCAGCACCCGGTCGGTGCGCTCGGCCACGCGCACCCGCCAGTAGTCGGCGCTCAGGTCGAAGACGGGCGACTGCTCGACCACGACGGAGGGGATCTGCTCGCGGTGCGTGTGCTTGAGTGCCTTACGGCCCAGCGCCCCCGGTGAGGTGACGTGGACGACGTCGGGCGCGAACTGGTCGAGCGCAGCTCTGACCTGTGGCCCGATGGGCTCCATCGGCCTGACCCGCACTACCTGCGAGGTCCGGTAGGTCGTCATCCCCGGGCTGGGCGCGATGATCCGCACAGTGTGGCCGAGGTCGACCAGCCGGTCAGCGACGGCCTTGAGCGTGGTCGTGGTGCCGTCAACGGCGGGGTAGAACGTCTCGGTGACGAGTGCGATCCG
>JBAUWM010000077.1:0-10868 GCA_049583775.1 Nocardioides sp. | reverse complement strand
TCGGGGAGCGACCACTTCATCGCGTGGTAGACCTGCGAGAGCGTGTGGTCGCTCTCGACGAAGACCAAGCCATCGGCGGCGACGACGACCTCGCTCCACGGTCCGACCAGATCCCGCGCCGGATCGTCGTCGTCGAGGTCGGCCGAGGTCCAGATGGCGTAGACGGTCACGTCGGCAGCATGCCCGTTCTCCGCACGATTCGTCGGTTCCGCTCTGGTCATTGACGGTGCGCGCCGTCGTCGGCGACATTGTGGCCCGGGGTCGACGTCACCGACCCGGCGTGGCTGAGGAGGCGGGTTGTGTCTTCGTTGTACCTACTGCGAGATGGCGGTCGAGCTGTCACCGCGCTCGGCTCCACCTATCACCACAAGACGGATGGCGCGCACGTCGCCAACGCCTATGCACTGATGGAGGAGGAATTCTGGGCCGAGACGACTCCACTGCATACACATCCTGGGGCCGAGGAGGCGTTCTACGTGCTCGAAGGCCGGGTCGAAGTGTGGGCCGATGGGCTCGCCTCGGAGGCTTCGCACGGTTCGTTCATCGTCGTTCCGCGAGGCGTCCCGCACGCGCTCCGGCGCCTGTCTCCAGATCCCGTGAGGATGCTGACCATCGTGTCTCCGCCGGGTTTCGAAAAGATCTTTGACGCGGTAGCCGAGATCGGTGAGTCCGAGCTCTTGGCTGACCCAGAGCGGCTCGCCGCGCTCGCAGCTGAGTACGGCACCGAGGTGCTGGGCGACTATCCGGTGGTGGACTGAGCAAGGTGCTGCCCCCAGGCAGGGCGTGTGCCCCGCATCGATCAAAGCCTGATGCACCTTGTGGCAATCATCATGGTCGTCACCGTTTGTGCTCCAACAGATGTACAGCTTCATGACATCGAACTCCTCAGTCGGCGGAGCAGCACGGAACCAACCGGGCGTCGCTAGCGTCCTAGCGCCATGAAGATCGCCTCCGTCGGGCTCGCTGTGCCCGTGCTGCTCATCGCCCTCGTTCCTGCCCTAGCCGCGTGCAGCGGAGACGACGGGCCCCAGACCGCGTCTGACCCGGCTACCGGCGACAACCGCCCGCCCCGGCCGACCGAGGTGCCCGCAGCGCCCGGCAAGGTGAGCTCGCGCTACCTGCCCACCGTGATGGACACCGGCACCCCCGAGCTGTGCCTCGGCGCGATCGCCGAGTCGTACCCGCCGCAGTGCGGCGGCCCCGAGATCACGAACTGGGACTGGTCGAAGCAACAGGGCGTCTTCGACCAGCAGGGCGACATCCGGTGGGGCACCTTTGCCGTCACCGGCACCTGGGACGGCACGGCCTTCACCGTCACGGAGTCGATCCCAGGCCCCCTCTACGACCCGATGCCGCAGGAGCCTCCGGTCCTGCCTGAACCGAGCCGGGCGTACGAGCAGGCCGAGCTCGACGAGATCGCGCAGGAGCTCGGCTCGTCGCTGCCCGGCGCCCAGGGCGGCTACGCCGACCAGGAGGGCCACGTGCTCATCGACGTGCTCTACGACGACGGCACGATCCAGGACTACGCCGACGCCGAGTACGGCGCCGACGTGGTGGTCGTGATCGGCGGGCTGGTCGACGTCACCGGCTGACTCAGCCGGCGACGGGGCCCGACCCGTCAGCAGGCTCGAGCGTCAGGCTCACCGAGTTGATGCAGTAGCGGTCACCGGTGGGCGTGCCGTAGCCATCGGGGAATACGTGGCCCAGGTGGGAGCCGCAGTTGGCGCAGCGCACTTCGGTGCGCTTCATGCCGAGCGTGCTGTCGTCGATGTACTCGATCGTGTCGGTCACCGGCTGATAGAAGCTGGGCCAACCGCACCCGGAGTGGAACTTGGTGTCCGACTCGAAGAGGGTGGCCTGGCACGCCTTGCAGCGGTAGACGCCGGTGGTCTCGGTGTCGGTGAGCTTGCCCACGAAGGCGCGCTCGGTTCCGGCCTTGCGCAGCACTTGGTACTCCTCGGAGGAGAGCTCCTCGCGCCACTCCTCGTCAGTTTTCTCCACGTTGTAAGCCATGCCTTTGAGCCTACGGTCCTCGGCCCAGGACTGAGGCTGGTGACGCTTACGGAACAGTGACCAGACCATGACCCGAGGGTACTGAGCATCACCCCGTGCGGTGGTTGACGAGGTCAGTCAACAAGTGTTCACTCACTCTATGACCAGTGCCACTGTGTCGTGGGAGCGAGTGCGCAGGGCGGCCGACAAGCTGACCACGCCCTTGCTGCCTGACGACTACTTCACCCTGCTGAACCCGTTGTGGAGCTCGCGCGAGCTTCGCGGACGGGTAGAAGAGGTGATCCCCGAGACCGACGACGCTGCCACGCTCGTCATCCGGCCGGGCTGGGGATGGCACTATCAGCATCGCCCCGGCCAGTACGTGGGCATCGGAGTGCAGATCAAGGGCAAGTGGCACTGGCGCTCTTACTCCGTCAGCTCGCCGCCCAAGCGGACCGGGCGAACCCTGGCGATCACCGTGCGGGCGATGCCCGAAGGATTCCTCTCCGACCACCTGGTGAGGGGGCTGGCGCCTGGCACGATCGTGCGTCTGGCCACCCCCAGTGGTGACTTCGTGCTGCCCGACCCCCCGCCTGAGCGCATGCTCTTCCTGGTGGGCGGCAGCGGAATCACGCCGGTGATGTCGATGGTGCGCACGCTCGCGCGGCGTGGCGAGATGCCCGACGTCGTCCTGCACTACTCCTCGACCACGCCGGAGCGGATGATCTTCCGCGAGGAGCTGCAGGCGTTGCGCGACCGGCACCCGACGCTGCGACTCCACGAGCGGCACACCGACACCGACGGCATGTTCGAGGTCGGCTCGGGGCTGGGGGAGCTGTGCCCCGACTGGCGTGAACGCGAGACGTGGGCGTGTGGGCCGGCTCCGATGCTCGACGCCCTGGAGGAGCACTGGGAGGCCGAGGGCCTCGCCGAGCAGCTCCACACAGAGCGGTTCTCGCTGCAGCTCGGCGGGGAGGGCGGCGAGGGCGGCACCGTGTCGTTCCAGAACTCGGGCAAGGAGGTCGAGGCAGACGGCGCGACCACCCTGCTCGAGGCTGGCGAGGAGGCCGGCGTGGGCATGCCCTACGGCTGCCGAATGGGCATCTGTCACACCTGCACGATCACCAAGATCTCCGGCACCGCCCGCGACCTGCGCAACGGCAATGAGTACGACCAGGAGAACGAGCCCATCCAGACCTGCGTGACGGTGGCTGTCGGCCCCTGCACGCTGAACATCTGACGGAAGGAAATCCATGGCCATCTCGGATGTCAAGGAGTACACCCACCTCACCACCGAGGACGTCGAACAGCTCGGCCGCGAGCTGGACGCCATCCGGGCGGAGATCGAGGAGTCGCGCGGTGACTCCGACGCCGCCTACATCAACCGCCTGATCAAGATCCAACGGCTGATGATGGTGGCGGCCCGGGTGACGATGATCGTGACGCCGCACCTGGAGAAGACCCGCAAGGGCGGCGCCATCGCCGGTGGCACGGTGCTCGGACTGGCCAAGATCTTGGAGAACATGGAGATCGGCCACAACGTCATGCACGGTCAGTGGGACTGGATGAACGACCCGGAGATCCACTCCTCGACCTGGGAGTGGGACACCGCTCAGCCGGCCGAGCAGTGGAAGCACAGCCACAACTACGTGCACCACCAGTTCACCAACGTGCTCGGGCACGACAACGACATCGGCTACGGCATCCTGCGGATGGCCCGGGAGCAGAAGTGGTCGCCGTTCAACCTCGGGCAGCCGGTCTACAACGCCCTGCTGGCCTTCCTCTTTCAGTGGGGCGTGGCGTTGCACGACCTCGACATCGAGCGGATCCGCAAGATGGAGAAGGACCCGAAGGAGATGAAGCGCCAGCTCAAGCAGATCGCGAAGAAGGGGCGCAACCAGGCGCTCAAGGACTACGTGGTCTACCCGGCGCTGGCCGGCAAGCACTGGCGGACCACCCTGGCTGCCAACGCCTACGCCAACTTCATGCGCAACATCTGGTCCTACACCATCATCTTCTGCGGCCACTTCCCTGACGGGGCGATGCACTTCACCGAGGAGGAGCTCGAGGACGAGACCCGGGCCGAGTGGTACCTGCGCCAGGTGCTGGGAGCCGCCAACTTCCAGGGCGGGCCGCTGCTGCACATCATGTCGGGCAACCTCGGCTTCCAGATCGAGCACCACCTGTTCCCCGACCTGCCCAGCAACCGGTACGCCGAGATCTCGGTGAAGGTGCGCGCGCTGTGCGAGAAGTACGACATCCCATACACCACCGGCCCGCTGCACCGGCAGTACGGCCAGACGCTGCGGACCATTCTCAAGCTGTCGCTGCCCAATGGGATGACGAGCTCCGACAAGCCCGAGCCGCCGTCGGCGGAGAAGCCGGCACCCATCGGACGACGTCGCAAGACCGACGCCGAGCGGCAGAACCGACGGCTCGAGACCGGGAGCTGGTCGCGGAGCGCCTCGTGAGCGATCGCGCCGGGGCGCTCACCGCCCGTGACCCCTTCGCCTGGACGTTCGAGGGCGATGATGCGCCCGCGACCGCCGAGCGGCTGAACGGGCCGCGGGTGACTCAGTGCGCCCTGGCGCGCATCTGCGGCGTGTGCGCGGAGCCGCTGGGGCGCCCGGTGGCCTTCGTGGGGCCCGAGGCGGAGGTGGCTCGCAACGCCTTCCATGCCCCGCCGCTGCACGTCACGTGCGCCGAGTCGGTGCGCCAGACGCTCGACGCGTCGTGGCACGTGGTGCTGACCTCGGGTTTCGAGTTCGTGCGACCGGCGCGCGAGGACCGCGACCGCCGGCCGACCTTTCAGCCGAACTCGATCGTCTAGCCCGACATCTGGGTCAGGCCGGGGGCGGGGCAGTCAGCGCTCGCAGCTGCGCCGTACCTCGGCACCGCAGCGGTCGTTTCCTGGTCCGCCTCGAGCGGTGTCGTAGCCGGATCCGCCGCGCAACAGGTCGCTACGCGTGGAGCCGATCATCAAGTCGTCTCCGTAGCCACCCCGAATGCTGAACTGGCCCGAGGCTCCGTCACAGCGAGACGAGCGCACCACCCGCAGCACGTCGTCCCTCGAGGAGCCCTCCAGGTAGCCGTAGCAGCCGACGGCCTCCAGCACGGCGCGTGTGGTGCCGACCCCGAGGTCGACGCGCGCGAAGTTGTGGGCACCGAGGTTCTCGAAGCCCAAGAAGAGGGCGTTGGTACTCCCGTTCACCTGGAACGTGTGGTGGCGGGTCGAGCCGAACACCTCGCCCCGCGCCACGGCACCGCGACGGATCATCGTGATGGTGTCGCGCCCTCGCCCACCGACCGAGGTCGAGCGTTCCTCCGCCCCCGGCGCCCCCAGGGGCAGGGTAACGGAGTCGTCTCCCGAGCCGGCCTTGATCGACAGGGTGTCTCCAGTGAGACAGATGCGGTCGTCTCCGGCTCCCGCTTCGACGTCGGACCCGTTGCTCACGATGACGTCGTCGCCCGGGGTGCCCTGGACCGTGGCGATGCCGGGACCGCCGACCATCGTGGCCGTCGCTCCCTGGCACGTGCGTGCTCGCTCGGCGCTCGCGGGCAGGGGTGTGGTCACCGAGGAGGCGACGAGGGCGAGAGTCGGCGCGATGGCAAGCAGGGCCGTCGAGCTGCGGGTGAGGTGCATGATGCTCCCGAGCAGTGTGGGGTGTGAGTCCCTCGATGATGCGCCTGGGAGCGCCGCTGCGCCAGCCCCTGCGGCCGATACGTTCCATCTCGTAGGTTGACCGCATGCCGAAGACGCCTGCCGCCGAGGTCGACGCCGGCGGGCGTGCGGTCCGTGTCTCGAGCCCCGACCGGGTGATCTACGAGGCCACCGACCGCACGCCCGAGGTCACCAAGCTGATGGTGGCCGAGTACTTCGCCAGTGTCGACGACGGCCTCATGCGAGCCCTCCGTGACCGACCCACGGCCCTGGAGCGGTGGACCTCCGGTGTCCGCGAGGGCATGAAGCTGGCAACCGGACCGGGGGACAAGGACGCCGACGCGTTCTACCAGAAGCGCGTGCCCAAGGGGGCTCCCGATTACCTCGAGTCGGTGCAGATCACGTTCCCGAGCGGACGCACGGCCGAGGAGATCTGCCCCACCGAGATCGCGGTACCGGTCTGGTGTGCGCACATGGGCACGCTCACCTTTCACCCGTGGCCCGTACGACGCGCCGACGTCGACAAGCCCGACGAACTGCGCATCGACCTCGACCCGCAGCCCGGCACGTCGTTCACCGACGCGGTGCGGGTGGCTGGTGTCGCCGACGAGCTGCTCCGCGAGCTGGGTCTCGTCGGCTACCCGAAGACCAGCGGCAACCGCGGCGTGCACGTCTACGTACGCATCGAGCCACGCTGGGAGTTCCTCGACGTGCGGCACGCGGCAATCGCGTTCGGCCGGGCTCTCGAGGAGCGCGATGACCAGGTCACCACCGCGTGGTGGAAGGAGGAGCGTGGCGAGCGGATCTTCGTCGACTACAACCAGAACACCCGCGATCGCACGATCGCCTCGGCCTACTCGCTCCGGCCGATCGCGGGCGCTCCGGTGTCGACGCCGATGTCGTGGGCCGAGCTTGCGACGGTGACCGACCCGGGTGAGTTCAACCTCTTCACGGTGCCCGACCGTGTCGCTGACGGTGATCCGTGGGCCGACATCGACGCGACGGCGTACTCGTTGCAACCCCTCCTCGACCTCTGGGAGGAGCAGGTTGCTTCGGGCCAAGGAGAGCTGAACTTCCCGCCCGACCACCCGAAGATGCCGGGCGAGCCGCCGCGGGTGCAGCCGAGCAAGAAGGTGGCCGAGCACTGGGACGCCGACGGCAACCGGATAGATTCCTAGCCGTGAAGAAGCTCGTCATCGTCACCGGCTCGGGGCGTAGTGGCACCAGCAGCGTGGCGGGCACGCTGAAGCGTTTCGGCTTCAAGATCCCGCAGCCTGAGGTGGAGACCGACGAGCGCAACCCGCGTGGCTACTACGAACCGCTGTGGGTGGCCGAGTTCCACAAGCACTGGCTCAACAGCATCTCGGTACGCACCATCGACAGCCGCCCGCATGCAGGCGAGGTCGCCATGGCTGACGTCACGCCTGAGCGCGAGGAAGAGCTGCGTAGCTGGCTGGCTGAGGAGCTTGGCCGCTACGCGGATGGTGAGGTCGTGGTGGTCAAGGAGACCCGGGCTTACTGGGTCTACCCGCTCTGGCAGCGGGTCGCGGCCGCCACCAGTGCCCACCTCGTGAGCCTCACGATGCTGCGGCACCCCACGCAGGTGGTGCGCTCACGTGACTCCGCCTACCTCACCGGTCGGCCCGATGAGCTGCGCACGATGCGCGAGACCACCAACGTCGCGGCCTGGATGAACTCGGTATTCGTCACCGAGCGAGCCACCCGAGACAACCCGCGGGCGTTCGTGCCCTACTACGACCTGATCAGCGACTGGCGCGCCGCGATGACGCGCGCGTGCGAGCAGATCGACGTCGACCCGGGTGACCTGACGGCACCCCATCCTGTCGACGACTTCATCACGTCCTCGCTCAATCGCTCTTCCGACGCGTGGGACGGACTCGCTGTGCCAGCCGACCTGCGCGAGCTTGCCGAGCAGACGTGGACGGCGGCCAACGTGCTCGTCGAGAAGCCGTTCGACGAAGCCGCCATGGCCGAGCTCGACCGGCTGGCTGCGGAGTACGCCGAGCTCTACACGGTGGCGGCCGCGATCGCCTCCGACGACGCCGCCGCCCAGGTGCTCGAGTTGCGAACCGAGCTCGAGGCGCGGCTGGCGGTCAAGAACGAGCGGATCGAGAAGCTCCGCACCGATCTCGACACCCGCATGGAGCGCAAGAACGCCAAGCTCAAGCAGCTGCGGGCCGAGTTGCGCACGCTGCGTGCGGAGCGTGAATCGTGAAGCTCGGCCGATCTGACAAGCACACCAAGCGTGTGGTCATCGTGGCCGGCGCCGGCCGAAGCGGCACCAGCACCGCCGCCGGATCCCTGTCGATGCTGGGCCTGCACATCCCGCAGCCCGAGGTGCCAGCCGACGAGACCAATCCGCGCGGCTTCTACGAGTCGCAATGGGTCGTCGACTTCCACAAGGACCTCCTCAACCGCACCCCCGTGGTGCGCACGCTCGACGCCCGCCCCGAAGCGATCGACCTGGCGGCCTCGGTGCCGACCGACGACGACGCCAAGGTGGTCGAGCAGTGGCTCAGCGTTCAGCTCGCCGAGCATCCGCAGGTCGTGGTCAAGGACCCGCGCGTGTTGTGGTTCCACGATCTGTGGCGTCGAGCCGCCCGCGCCGAGAAGGCCGAGGTGGCATTCCTGACGATGCTGCGCCACCCCGTGGAGGTCGCGAAGTCGCGCGACACCCACTACACGCCTGACGACCGCGGCGAGAGCTTCCGCCGTCAGCGAGCGACCGCCAACATCGCTGGCTGGTGCAACGCGGCGTTCGTGACCGAGCACGTCACCCGTCCCGATCGTCGAGTGTTCGTGCGCTACCCCGACCTGCTCGCCGACTGGCGCGCCGGCTTGGCCCCCGTCGTGGAGCGGCTCGGCATCGAGGTCAACACCGACCTCGCGAGCACCGAGCACCACGCCGTCGACGACTTCATCGAACCCACGCTGCGCCGCTCGGAGACCACCTGGGACTCCGTCGACGTTCCGGACACGCTGCGCGCGGTGGCCGAAGGAGTGTGGGAGCAGTTGAACGCACTCGTCGACGACCCGACCAGCGCGACTGCCGGCGCTGCGCTCGAGACGCTGCAGAGCGACTACGCGCGGCTGCACGACCACGCAGTGGGAGTGGCGCTGGACCACACGCAGACCCGCGAGGTGCACGTGCGCCGAAAGGCCCGCGCCAACGCCCGCGCTGAGGCCGAGGCCGAACTAGCCGGCACCTTCCGAGCTGAGCTCGACGCAGCCCGAGGCAAGCGCGGGTTCTTCGGGAAGTAGCTCGCGACCACGCCCTCGGTCGTCGAGTAGCTCCGCGAGGGACGAGCGGTGCGTATCGAGGCGCCTGCGGGTTGCGGACGGTCTGGTTCGGGTATCGGCCGGTCTTTGGCCTCACCGCATCTCGGTACGGCCGCCGCGGCTTCGTTCCTCAGCTGCGGCGTCCTACTCGATGACCATCGAGCGGTAGCACCTCGTTCCTCGGCGCTACCGCTCCCACGGGCCGGGGATGGGGAAGTACGTCTCGAGGAAGTCGGTGACCATCGTGGCGACCTGCTCGGGGTCGCGGGCGAAGTCGTGGCTGTCGCCCAGGCAGAAACCGGCGCGCTCCCGGTCGAGCAGCTGCTTGAGGCGGCGGCGGACGACGGCCTCGGTGAGGTCGACGAAGGCGTAGTCGGCGGTGCCGAGGTGCGCGGAGCCCGTCATCAGCCCGTAGTGCTGGGCCAGCGAGGAGAGCATCGAGACGTCAGACGCCGAACGGAACGGCGCGCGCATCGTGGCCTCGACCTCGGCGCTGAACCGCTCAGCGATCTCGCGCAGCACCGAGACGCGGTGCGCATACGGCGCGTGCTGCAACGTGTGAAGGGTGTTGGCGCCGAAGGCGCCCTGCAGCAGCCGTCGGTTGTTGGCTGCGGCTCGGGCATAGGGCAGCTCGTCTTGGCCGGGCAGGCCCACGAGCATGGAGGACGCAAACACCGCAGTCGATCCGGCCGGGGTGAAGAAGGCTTCGGGGCGCACGGGGGCGCCCACGAAGAAGTCGTCGTTGAGGTACACGAAGTGCTCGGCTAGGCCGTCGATCCGGTGCAGCGCCGCCTCGATGGCGTGCGAGTTGAAGGTAGGCAGGGCGTCGGCCGGAAGGATGTCTCGGTGGTCAACCACGTTGATGTGCGGGTGGTCGACGTCCAGCCACGGCGGTACCTGGCCGGCGGTCACCACGTGGATGGTGCGGATCCACGGCGCGAACAGGTGCAGCCCGCGCAGCGAGTAGCGAAGCTCGCCCCGGTCGAGGTAGCGGGCCCGACCTGAGCTGGCCCGGGTGGTCATGGTGGCGTCTTGGACGTCGGCCAGGCGGGCCGCGCGGGCGGCGTCCCACGCCGGGTCGGTGCCGTCGACCCAGGTGTAGACCGCATCGACGGGGAAGGTGACGTCGTAGACGGTGGGCTCGGCTGCGAACGGCAAGGTCGGCACGTCGACGTCGTGCACGCGAGTCGGCACGGTCGCCGCGCCGCGCGGCACGGTGGTGGTGAAGCCGGCTCGTCCGGGGGAGTGCAGGTAGCCGTCGGGCCCGGCCTCCCAGAACTCCACGGCGATGCCGCAGCCTCGTCCGAGGAGCGCTCCCCGCTCGTTCAGGCGCGGCCACGGCTCCAGCAGCAGCCGACCGGAGCGGCCGCGCAGCAGCACGGGCACCAACTCACCAGCAATACCGCGCCGGCTCGGCCAGCCACGGTGGTCGGGGTCGTGCACCGAAACGAAAGTGGGCAGATCTGCGGAAGCGAGCGCCTCGAGGAACGGTCGGCGATCGCTCATCGGCAGCACGACTGTCGTCGGGTCGTCGGGCTGGGCGCCGGTGGGCGGCAGCACGAACCAGTCGGCGGCGACCTGCTCAGCCACGCCGACGACGGCGGCCAGGGTTTGGTGTCGCGCTTGCTCAGGCGTGACACCGACACCCTCGCGCCCATGCGGGGCGACGTCCTGGTCAGGGTTGGCCGATGCGGTGCGCAATCCCAGCACCGCCGTGGAGCGGCCCGCGGGAGAGCCGCTGCGCCGGTTGACCGCACGCTCGTAGATCTCAAGCCACTGGGCGGTGATGGAAGTCGAGTCCCACGTCGCAGCCTTCGCGACTGCGGCCGTGCCCAGGCGCAGTCGCTCGGCTGGATCGGTCGCTAGCCGCAGCAGCGCCGCGGCTAGCCCGGCCTCCGAGCCCTGGCTGACCAGC
>JBAUWM010000076.1:0-3838 GCA_049583775.1 Nocardioides sp. | reverse complement strand
CATCGCTGGCGGTCATGATCGTCGTACAGGTCAGAGGCGTCCATCGGCGCTGACCCTAGCGCCGGAGCAGGCGTGTGACTGCTCAGAAGGTGGTGACGTGAACGTGGTCGTAGTGGTTCGCGGTGGACGAGCCCCGGTCGGACATCGCGCGCCAGCCTTCGCCACCGCGCTCGACTGACCAGATGCGCTGGGCGTAGATCACGTAGCTCACGCCGAGCTCGGCGTAGTACTCGCGAACGAAGTCGGCCACGCGGTAGCCCTCGGACCCGGAGATCATGATGTCGACGGCGATGCCTTGGGAGTGCTCGCCGTCGCTGCGGAAGGTGCCGTAGCCGCTGATATCGGGGAACGCGGCGCACACGGCAGCATGCACCTTCTTGATGTTCTCGCTGACCGCGGAAGGCACAGACGTTCCGTTGCTGCAGTCGCCACCCAAGGCGAAGGGCTTCTCAGTAGTGAGGTAACCGCTGGTGACCCAGCGGGTCTGCTTGCGGCCCCACACGATCTCGTCGCGACCGTAGAGCGAGCGCCCGGTCAGCAGCACGATCTGACCGGCTACCAGCTCATCGGTCTTGCGAGCCTTCTTGCCTGGCTCAGTCCAGAGGTTGAGGTCTTCGGCGGTCCAGCGCTTCACCTCGGCGCCGGCGATGGCGCGCCACTTCTGCTTCGGGTTCATCAGACGGTCGACCTTGCTGACCCGTCGCGTGGCCTTTGCCGGGGCGCGTCCGACAGCGCCTCGGGAGACGGCGAAGCCGCGCTCTTTCGCGTCGGCGCCAGCCACCACCTCAGCTGCGGCAGCCCGGTCGATCGCGCTGGCGAGCGGCGTCGATGTCCGGGCGGCCTGGGTAGGCGCCCCGTTGCTGAGGTCTGCGTCGGCGACCCCGATGGTCACCGCCGATGCCGTCGCCAAGATGGCAAGGGGTGCGGCGATGAGGAGACCTCGGTGCTTACGGCGGGCATTGGCGTCCCGCTTGTGGCGATGCTGAGCCACAGCGCTGATCCTTTGCAGTTGCTGACAGGGCGGCGCCCGCCACCGAAGCAGCGGGCACGAGTGGCCGAGTCAAGCACACTGGCGCGGATCTCGAGCAATTTTCACCAGGTCTGTCAAGTGTGTTTCCGGTCACCCGCCAGTGGTCTCGCCGGCATCCTCACGGAGCACGCAGCCGGTGCCGTCGGTGTCGTCGAGCCAGCCCTCCGGAAGCACGACACGGTCACGCGGCGAGCCCTGCCGACCGCGTGGGGAGCCGAGCTCGGAGACCGGGAACGGCTCGCTCGGGTCAAGGTCCGCGAGCAGGGTGTCGAGCGCAGCGAGCGTGTCGACCAACGCGAGGGAGCGGCGCATCGGACCGCCAGCAGCGAACCCCTTGAGGTACCAGGTGACGTGCTTGCGGAACTCCTTGCATCCGCGCTCCTCACCCATGTGCTCGCACAGCAACTCGGCGTGGCGACGCATCATCGCGGCCACCTCGCCCAAGTTCGGGAGCGTCGCGACCGTCTCGCCGGCAAAGGCTGCGGCGAGGTCGCGGAACAGCCACGGCCGACCCAGACACCCGCGACCGACCACGACCCCGGCCACGCCGGTCTCCTCGACCATGCGCAGGGCGTCCGAGGCCTCCCAGATGTCACCGTTGCCGAGCACCGGCAGGTCGACGTGGTCGACCAGGGCCGCAATCGCTTGCCAGTCAGCCTGACCCGAGTAGGCCTGGGCGACGGTCCGGCCGTGCAGCGCGATCGCCGCGCAGCCCGACTCCTGGGCGATTCGACCGGCGTCGAGGTAGGTGAGGTGGTCGTCGTCGAGTCCCTTGCGGGTCTTCATCGTGACCGGCACGTCGTATGGCGTCGCAGCGGCCACGGCGTGCTCGAGGATCTGCCCCAACAGCACGCGCTTCCACGGGAGGGCTCCCCCGCCCCCCTTGCGGGTGACCTTGGGTACGGGGCAGCCGAAGTTGAGGTCGATGTGGGCCACGCCGTACTCGCCGCACAGGATCTCGGCGGCCTTGCCGACGTACACCGGGTCGGTGCCGTAGAGCTGGACTGAGCGGATGGTCTCGAGCTCGTCGAAGACCAGCATGTTCAATGTGGTCTCGTCACGCTCGACGAGCCCGCGCGAGGTGATCATTTCGCAGACGTAGAGACCGGCCCCCTGCTCAGCGCACAGTCGGCGGTAGGCCGCGTTGGTGATGCCGGCCATCGGCGCGAGCACGACCGGCGTCTCGACGGTCACCGAGCCCAGGGTGAGCGCGCTCATCGTCGACCTCGGCGCCGCTCGTCCTTGACCGGCTTCACGTCACCGGTCCAGAGCAGCGGCACCACGCCCTCGGGCGGGCGGAACATCACCGACTCGAGAGTGCCGCCCTCGGGGACCAGGAAGATCAAGCACGACTTGGCTTCGTCTCCGGGGGCGAAGATTGCCGGAAGAAGCGAGTCGGGGCACTCAGCAAAATCCTGCTCGATCCCGGTCGGGGCAACCAGGCTCCCGTCGCTGCTGACGACGTAGAACGGAAGCTGGCGACCGCCGAGGTCGGTGCTTCCGACGTTCGTGGCCGTCGTCCGGACGTAGTAGGGCGTTGCTCCAGCCGACTGGTCGTCGAGGTCGTAGTCGCCGAACGACGCCTTGAGGGTGGTGGCCTCGATACGAGCCACGGCCACGTCGACCACGCCGACGAGATCCTGGCGCGGAAGCCAGCCAGCCACGGCCGTTTCCTTGAGTTCGAACCGCGAACCGGGCTCGTCGAGCGTGACGTCGGGAGGAACCACCACGTACGTGGGCGTCGACTCTTCAGTCGGCGTCGCGCTCGTCGTCTCGGGCGGCTGGGTCGGCGGGTCGGAGCCGGGCTCGTCGGAGCCGCCGCAGCCGACGGCCGTGGTCACGAGGATCAGGCCCACGACGCCCAGAGCCAGCCGCGCAGCAGTCATGTCAGCAGCCGAGGAACCTCTCGGCGAAGTACGCCGAGATCCCGTCGAGAGGCACCCGCTCCTGCTGCATGGTGTCGCGCTCGCGCACGGTCACGGCGTGGTCCTCGAGTGTGTCGAAGTCGACCGTCACGCAGTACGGCGTGCCGATCTCGTCCTGTCGGCTGTAGCGCTTACCGATGGACCCTGCGTCGTCGAAGTCGATGTTCCAGTTGCGGCGCAGTTCGGTGGCCAGGTCGCGGGCCTTCGGCGACAGGTCGGAGTTGCGACTCAGCGGGAGCACGGCAACTTTCACCGGAGCCAACCGTGGGTCAAGACGAAGCACCGTACGAGTGCGAGAGCCGCCCTTCGTGTCGGGCGCTTCGTCCTCCTCGTAGGCATCGACCAAGAACGTCATCAGGCTGCGCGAGAGGCCAGCCGCAGGCTCGATGACGTACGGCGTGTAGCGCTCGTTGTTGGCCTGGTCGAAGTAACTGAGGTCCTTGCCTGACGCCTTCGAGTGCGTGCTCAAGTCGAAGTCGGTTCGATTGGCGATGCCCTCGAGCTCACCCCACTCTGAGCCGGCGAACTTGAAGCGGTACTCGATGTCGACCGTCCGCTTGGAGTAGTGGCTCAGCTTCTCCTGCGCGTGCTCGAAGTGGCGCAGATTGTCGGGGTTGATGCCGAGGTCGGTGTACCAGCGGGTGCGCTCGTCGATCCAGTACTGGTGCCAGGTCTCGTCCTCGCCCGGCTTGACGAAGAACTCCATCTCCATCTGCTCGAACTCCCGGGTGCGGAAGATGAAGTTGCCGGGCGTGATCTCGTTGCGGAAGCTCTTACCCATCTGGCCGATGCCGAACGGCGGCTTGCGACGGGCTGTGGTCTGCACGTTCAGGAAGTTGATGAAGATGCCCTGCGCCGTCTCCGGGCGCAGGTAGTGCAGCCC